>URYB01000179.1 GCA_900552085.1 uncultured Lachnobacterium sp. | reverse complement strand
CTGCCATTTGTTTTAGGCGATTACGCCTGTCATCTTAACTTAATGACATTGAGCACAGGCTGCCCCTTATTTTAGATGGTTCCGGAAATCGTGAGGGTGGTGACTCCCGGATCGGTGCTGATCGTGCCGGTTGCCGGATTTGTGATAAAGGTTGCGGCCGGCACGGTGATACGTCCGGCGACAGTTGCAAATTCGCCGGTCGTTTCATCGTAAGTATAGTCGGTATTCAGTACAAGCGCTGTGCCGTTCAGCGTTGCAGTCAGGTTGGACAGGCGAGGCGTGAAAGTATCAGTGACAACAATTCCGGCTGCGGCATCGGCAGCGGTATTACCGGAGTTCTGAATCTGGAACGTGTAGGTCAGAGTTCCGTTTTCAGTAACCGGGACCGGGCTGACAGACTTGGTGATTGCAAGAATTGGAGCGGCGACAACACCGACGGTTTCTTCTGCGGTGATGGAAGTGATTCCTCCACCCTCCGCAGTGACGATATTTGTGATTGCTGATTCACTTTGTAGAGGGGCAAACGCATTTGTCTGTGTTTCATAGGCAATGATCGCATTGCCTCCGGCAGGAACATTGATTCCCGTAATGGAGAGCGGCGGTCCTGCGGTAACGGTTGGTGTGGTCTGCAAAACCCCATTTACATAATATTTTACAGAGTCAGCAAGATAGTTAAGAGGAGTCAGCGTGGCTGTCCCGGAAGCGTAAGCTCCAAGGTTGTCGGTCAGAGTAAGACCGTTCATTGGGAGTGTGCCTGAATTCAGAATGCTGATGACATAGGTGATAGGTCCGTTTGGATTATATTGGTCCCGTACAGCAGTCTTGGTCATGGAAAGTACTTCAAGAATTTCCCCTACAGCAATGTTTGAATTTGTTACGGAATTGCCGTAACGCAATTGAGCCTGATTTGTAAATCTTGGCATAATTTTTCCTCCTTTTCATATATGCGGGTACACTATAAGATATGCATGAAATTCCTTAAGTGATATTAAGAAATTCTTTAACAAAACTTGATGGTATTCCGGGAGCGCTTCTTGTATGATAAACATAGATGATTAGAGGAAAACCATCGAACCATCTGACCGACAGAAGATAAGTATCATTTCGGTCAGGCAAAACAGAGGTGGAACAGGGGGATGCGTATGAGAAAAATCATTCAGAGATTGGTTATGGTATTGGTATTGGCGTTGACACTGATCAGTCCGCTTGAAACGGTCAGCAGTGCGGCTTCGGAGACGGTCCGTGCTGCCGAAGCGGGAGGAGAGAATCACACAGATCCGGTGATTTCGGATGTCAAAGATTCCGATTGTGAAAATACGGATACAGCAATGCCGGATAACGAGAATCCGGGCGCGGATGAGCCTGATACGGTGGAACCACAGCCGGTATTGCAGGGGCTGATTCGTGATGAGAACGGTAATTTGTTTTACTATAAGGATGGCGTTAAACTTAAAAATACATGGAAGACCGTAAACGGAAGTAAGTATTATTTCGGCAAAAGCGGCAAGGCCTATGTTGGGAAAAGAAAAGTCGGCAAGGCAACCTATTATTTTGCAGACAACGGAAAGCGCAAGACCGGATGGCGCACGATCAATGGGAAAAAATATTATTTTTCTCCGAAAAACGGTAAAATGGTAACCGGAAAGAAAACAATATCCCACTATTTATGCTATTTTAGTGAAAAAGGCGTTTTGCTGCGAAAAATCGACAAAAATAAGAAGATGGTTGCTTTGACTTATGATGATGGACCGTCAATCTATACACCACGCATTTTAAAGACACTTAAGGAAAATAATTCGGTTGCCACATTTTTTGTCGTGGGAAATCGTGTACCGATGTATTCCGATACCGTAAAGAAGGCATATGGAATGGGCTGTGAAATCGGTAATCATACTTATGAGCATAAAATCCTGACACGGGCGGATGCTGCTGGGATAAGAAATCAGGTCAGCTGGACAAATGTAGCGGTAAAGAAGATAACGGGGACAGCTCCAATCGTGATGCGTCCACCAGGAGGTGCCGTCAATAATATGGTAAAAAGCCAGACAGGCATGCCGATGATTCTGTGGTCGATCGATACGCTTGACTGGAGAACACGCAATGCAGCAAGTACGAAGACCGCAGTGCTGGATCATGTAAAAGACGGAGATATTGTTTTGATGCATGATTTATACGAGGCAACAGCCAATGCTTCCACGACGATCATCCCAACGCTGGTGGAGCGGGGATATCAGCTTGTGACGGTCAGTGAACTGGCGGAATGCAGGGGCGGAATGAAAGACGGATGTCTTTATTATAGTTTTCGAAAGTAAAAAAAGAGTACAGAACAAAGGTTCGATTTTGTTCTGTACTTTTTTTTCATACTTTGTTATAATTAGGGGAACGATAAGTTCGAGAGAGCGGGAGAGCATATATGGATCATTTTGTTTTGCATAGTAAATATCAGCCGACCGGCGATCAGCCGCAGGCAATTGAAAAATTAGTACAGGGTTTTAAAGAAGGCAATCAGTTTGAGACTTTGCTTGGTGTTACCGGTTCCGGTAAGACATTTACGATGGCGAATGTTATCCAGGCACTGAATAAACCGACGCTGATTATTTCACATAATAAAACACTTGCAGGACAGTTGTATGGTGAGATGAAGGAATTTTTCCCCGAAAATGCAGTAGAGTACTTTGTATCTTATTACGATTATTACCAGCCGGAGGCATATGTGCCGCAGTCGGATACTTATATAGCAAAAGATTCTTCGATTAATGATGAGATTGACAAGCTGCGTCTTTCGGCGACGGCTGCTTTGGCGGAGAGAAAAGATGTTATCATTGTCGCATCGGTATCCTGCATTTATGGAATTGGTAGTCCGGATGACTATATGAATATGATGGTTTCCCTGCGCCCTGGTATGGAGATTGATCGGGACGATGTGATCAAGGGATTGATCGATATGCAATATACGCGTAATGAGATGGATTTCAAGCGCGGTACTTTCCGGGTGCATGGAGATGTTTTGGAAATTTTTCCGGCAAACAATACCGATACGGCAGTGCGCGTGGAGTTTTTTGGCGATGAGATTGACCGGATTACCGAGGTAGATGTTCTGACAGGGGAGATTAAATGTCTTCTGCAGCATGTTGCAATTTTCCCAGCATCGCATTATGTGGTTCCGCAGGAGAAAATGAACGCGGCATGTGACCGCATTGAAGCGGAGCTCGAGGAACGGGTGAAGTATTTTAAAGGTGAAGATAAACTTCTCGAAGCGCAGCGTATCGCGGAGCGGACAAATTTTGATATCGAGATGATGAAAGAAACCGGATTCTGCAGTGGAATTGAGAACTATTCGCGTCATCTTGCCGGACGTGCCGAGGGGGAGATGCCAGAGACGTTAATTGACTATTTTCCGGATGACTTTCTGATTATTGTGGATGAGTCACATATCACGATTCCACAGGTGCGGGGAATGTATGCCGGAGACCGTTCGAGAAAGACAACCCTTGTGGATTATGGATTCCGTCTTCCGTCGGCATTGGATAACCGTCCGCTTAATTTTGAAGAATTTGAAAGCAAGATCGATCAGATGTTATTTGTTTCGGCTACGCCGAATGTGTATGAGCAGGAACACGAGCTTCTGCGGGTAGAACAGATTATTCGTCCGACAGGACTTTTAGATCCGGAGATTTCCGTGCGTCCGGTAGAAGGACAGATTGATGAACTGATCGGTGACGTACATAAAGTGCTGATCACGACATTGACCAAGCGTATGGCGGAGGATTTGACACAGTATATGGGAGAACTGGGAATCCGCGTGAAGTATCTGCATTCCGATATTGACACATTGGAACGGGCGGAGATCATTCGTGATCTGCGTCTCGATGTGTTTGATGTGCTTGTCGGTATCAACCTGTTGCGAGAGGGACTGGATATACCGGAGATTACACTGGTTGCAATTCTCGATGCAGACAAAGAAGGTTTCCTGCGTTCGGAGACTTCTCTGATTCAGACAATTGGCCGTGCGGCGCGAAACAGCGAGGGTCATGTGATCATGTATGCGGATAAAATTACGGATTCCATGCGCGTGGCAATCGACGAGACAAAACGCCGGCGCGAAGTCCAACAACAGTACAATGAGGAACATGGAATCACACCGACAACGATTCAGAAATCGGTGCGTGATCTCATTGCCATATCGAAAAAGGTTGCTGCGGAGGAGATGGAATTCGACAAGGATCCGGAATCCATGAGTCGCAAAGAACTGGAGAAACTTATTGGAGATATTCAGAAGAAGATGAAGAAAGCGGCTGCTGAGCTGAATTTTGAAGCTGCCGCAGAATACCGTGACAAGATGGTAACATTGAAGAATATGCTCAGAGAGATAGACTGATCGTAACGTTGTTACGATTGATAAGGAGATAAACAATGCCAAAAAAGCAAAGAAAATATATAAAAATACGAGGTGCCAATGAGCACAATTTGAAAGCGATTGATATTGATATACCAAGAGACGAATTTGTGGTACTGACAGGATTGTCCGGTTCTGGAAAATCTTCGCTTGCTTTTGACACGATTTATGCAGAGGGACAGAGACGCTATATGGAATCGCTGTCTTCCTATGCAAGACAATTCCTTGGTCAGATGGAAAAGCCAAATGTGGAATCGATCGAAGGACTCCCGCCGGCAATATCCATCGACCAGAAATCGACCAACCGTAACCCGCGTTCTACGGTCGGAACTGTGACTGAAATATATGATTACTTTCGTCTCCTGTATGCACGTATTGGTATTCCGCATTGTCCGAAATGTGGTCGTGCAATTGAAAAACAGACGATCGATCAGATGGTAGATGCGGTAATGAAACTGCCGGAACGCACAAGGATACAGATTCTGGCACCGGTTGTCAGAGGACGTAAGGGAGAGCACCAGAAGCTTTTTGAAAAAGCAAAGAAAAGCGGTTATGTCCGCGTGATCGTAGACGGAAATATGTATGAATTGTCTGAGACGATTCCAATGGACAAAAATATCAAGCACAATATTGATATCGTGGTGGACCGGCTTGTGATTAAGGAGGGAATCGAAAAGCGTTTGACGGATTCTCTGGAGAATGTGTTTGATCTGTCCGAGGGAAATGCTATCGTGGATGTGATCGATGGAGAACCGATGAATTTTTCCCAGAATTTTGCCTGCCCGGATTGCGGAATCAGTATTGACGAGGTGGAACCGCGAAGCTTTTCTTTCAATAATCCGTTCGGAGCCTGTCCGACCTGTTATGGACTTGGCTATAAGATGGAGTTTGACGAGAATCTGATGATTCCGGACAAGAAGCTTTCGATTTCCGAAGGAGCAATTCAGGTGATGGGCTGGCAGTCCTGCACAGACCCGTCCAGCTATCCCTATGCTACGTTACGCGCATTGTCTGAAGGATATGGTTTTTCTCTGGACACACCGTATTGTGATCTGCCAAAAGAAATCCGTCATATGCTGATTCATGGTGGAGACGGAAGAATTCTCAAGGTACATTACAAGGGACAGCGTGGAGAAGGCGTGTATGATCTCAACTGGGAAGGTCTGATCAAAAATGTGGAGCGCCGTTACCGCGAGACAGGTTCGGACACTATGAAGCAGGAGTATGAGCAGTTTATGCGCATTACACCTTGTGCAACCTGTCATGGACAGCGATTAAAGCAGAGCTCTCTTGCAGTTACCGTGGCAGACAAAAATATTTACGAGATGACCAACATGGCGGTAAAAGATCTGGGGGGATTCCTGGGGGGGGGGGAAAGGGCACAACAAA
>URYB01000178.1 GCA_900552085.1 uncultured Lachnobacterium sp. | reverse complement strand
GAACTGGTTCTCCACGATGGAAGCAAGGGAAGGAAGGGTGCGATTCCAAAAGTTGTGGTATTACATCAGGAAATTCAGGACAGCTTTATTCCATCTCAGTTTGAGAACCCTGCAAACCCTGCCGCACACAGAAAGACAACCGGACCGGAGATCTGGGCAGATACGGACGGAGAAGTAGACGCATTTGTAGCTGGTGTTGGAACCGGTGGAACCATCTCTGGTGTTGGTGAATTTTTAAAGAGCAAGAATCCGGATGTAAAAATCGTTGCTGTTGAGCCTGCAACTTCTGCCGTATTATCTACTGGTCAGGCAGGACCACATAAGATTCAGGGTATCGGAGCCGGATTCGTACCGGATACTTTAAATACAGAAGTATATGATGAAATTATCCCGGTAAGCAATGAAGATTCTTTCGAGTATGGAAAGGTCATTGCAAAAGAGGAAGGTGTATTAGTTGGTATTTCTTCTGGTGCAGCACTTTATGCAGCAATTGAAGTTGCAAAGCGTCCGGAATTCGAAGGCAAGACGGTTGTAGCATTATTGCCGGATAGCGGAGACCGTTACTACTCTACTGACTTATTTAAAGATTGAATCACATCGTAGATGTGATTCGGTCTATGGAGCACATTGCATCGCGAAACGATGCAGTGTGCTTTTTTAATATAACTTTAATCTTTTATCCATTTTGTTTTCACAGAAGGTAAGTTATAATTGAACCATACAGGTGGTGGAACAGTTACCTGATCAAAAGATGAAATACACATACAAATGGAGATACAGACTATGATAGATAAAAACATGAATACTTATGTAGAACAGGCGATGGATTCTCTCGTGCGTCACAGCCTGATGTCCGATGAGTTCCTTGATTTTGTAAAAGACAATACAAAACCACTGGATTCCCTTATGGCTTATTACCGATGTGCGATCATGGAGGTAGAAACAAAGTTCAAAGTATTGAATGAACAGTTTTCTCTCGAATATGACCGCAATCCGATCGAGTCGATTAAGACACGTGTGAAATCCATGGAGGGCATTATTAAAAAAGCACGTAGAAAAGAACTTCCGCTGACTTTGGAAGCTATTGAGGAAAATATCAACGATATTGCAGGTGTCCGTGTGGTATGTTCTTTCCCGGAGGATATCTATTTGCTGGCAGACTGCCTTTTGCGGCAGGATGATATTCGCCTGATCGAGAAAAAAGATTACATTCAAAAGCCAAAAGAAAGCGGATACCGCAGTTTACATCTGATCGTTGCAGTTCCGATTTTCCTACAGAACGAAAAGCGTGAGATGAAGGTTGAAGTACAGCTGCGTACCATCGCGATGGATTTCTGGGCAAGTCTGGAGCATAAGGTGCGTTACAAGAAAAACGTTCCACCGGAAGAGGCGGAGCAGCTTGCACAGGAACTCTCCGAATGTGCAGAAGTGAGCGCGGCTCTGGATCGTCGCATGCAGGATATCCGCAATCGTCTGGTCGCAGCGACCGAGTCACAGGCGAATATGAAAAAAAGAGAGACGCTTCGCCTGACAGGACCGCTTGGATTGCATGCAATTCGGCAGAAAAATGATTTTTGAAAAAAGAAACGGCCTATGCTATAATAAAAAAGCATTGTTTGTAGAATTGATACATTGAGGTGGATGAGGACATGTTTGAAAAAAAGCAGATTATTTACAGTGAAACGCAAGGCGTATGCCGGGTAGACAATATCGTATCACTTTCCGCCACAAAAGGAGTGCCGGGCGTGCCATATTATGTGCTCCGCTCCGTCTTTGATGCAGACAAGGTATCCTATATTCCGGTAGACCATCATCAGGTTGTACTTCGGGAGCTTTTTACCAGAGAAGAAGCGCAGGCACTGATTGGAACAGAGGAACTTGAGCGGGATGAGAAATTAAAAGAAGCAGTAGAGTACGTTTTACATAACAAGGAGGGCTAGAATGGCGCAGCAGCAGGCAGTGCATAAGTTTGTACTGGGAAACAAAGAACTGGAAGGAAAAGTTGCTGAGTTTCAGTATGACAAGGGCTGGTACAGTATCACGGACATTGTTGGGGAAGAACGCAATGTGATTTATAAATCAAGAAATGCACAGGAAGCATATATGAAGTGGAACGTGTATATTGGACGAAAAAAGGAGCGTGCAATTCCGGATGACCGCCGAAAGGCAAATCAGGAGAAGAACGAACAGGGAAATCGTCCGCAGCGAGAGAATCATGAAAACAGAGACCGTGGTGAGAATGAAAATAATGGCCGGCATGAAAATTACCGAAGACGCCGGAGAGACAACCGACGCGATCGTCAGATACAGGAATAAGAGAAAGCATCGTTTGCAGAGTGAATCTGCAGACGATGCTTTTTCGTTGTTTTTTATAATAAAATCGGATATACTTATATGTATTGAATTGCAGGACTTTTGAGAGGAGAGCAATTATTTATGGGAAGATTTCTGAACCCGGATAATGGGGCTTTTCAAACAACATTAAAATCTGAAATATATGTAGATAAGTCGGAGCTTATTGCATATACAAACAAAGTGATTGGGACAGAGCAGGCATTTATCTGCAATAGCAGACCACGCCGTTTTGGAAAATCAATTACAGCAAACATGCTTTCAGCGTATTATAGTAAAGGTTGTGATTCAGAAGAAATGTTTAAATCACTGAAAATCAGCCAGATGGGTTCGTTCAAGCAATATTTGAATCAATATGATGTGATTCATTTTGACGTTCAATGGTGCATGATGGATGCAGGAAGTGCAGATGATACGGTTGATTATATTAATGAGGGCATACTGGAAGAACTTACAAAAAAGTATAAAGATATTATTCCAGCATCTGCGAAGACAGCGTATGGTGCTATGTCATATATTAATGCTGCGACTGGAAACAAATTTATCGTAATTATTGATGAATGGGATATTTTGATTCGAGATGAAGCAAATAATCAAAAAATGCAGGAAAAATATATTAATTTTCTGCGGGGAATGTTCAAAGGTGTTGAACCTGCAAAGAATATTGCATTAGCATATCTGACTGGAATTTTACCGATTAAGAAACTTAAGACACAGTCAGCACTTAATAATTTTGAAGAATATACTATGCTTGATGCAGGACCTCTGGCATCTTATGTAGGCTTTACCGATGATGAAGTCAGAGGGTTGAGTCAAAAATATGGAAGAGATTATGAGGAAATTAAGAATTGGTATGATGGATATACATTGGGGGAACAACACCTGTATAATCCAAAAGCTGTGGTTAGCATCATGCTTAGAAATAATTTTCAAAGCTACTGGTCACAAACAGGAACATATGAATCCGTCCTTCCACTGATTAATAAGGATTTTGATGGACTTAAGACCGCAATACTGGCTATGCTCTCGGGTGATGAGGTAAGAATAAAAACAACAACATTTCAGAATGATATGGTGACATTTCGGAATAAAGATGATGTGTTAACGCTTCTTGTTCATCTTGGATATCTTGCATTCAATCAAAAGAAGCAGGTGGCATATATTCCAAATGAGGAGATTCGCAGAGAATTTATGGATGCGGTAGAAGACGATAAATGGAGCGAATTAATTCAGTTTGAAAGAGAATCCGAACAACTTCTTGACGCAACCTTAGATCTTGATTCGGAGATGGTTGCAAAGCATATTGATCGAATTCATATGGAATATACATCGGTGATACAGTACAATAATGAAAATTCTCTAAGCAGTGTACTTGCAATTGCATATCTTAGTGCAATGAACTATTATTTTAAGCCGATTCGGGAATTACCGACAGGAAGAGGATTTGCAGATTTTGTATTCATTCCGAAACCAGAATATAGGGGAGATTATCCGGCGCTTGTCGTGGAACTGAAATGGAACAAAAATGTTCATACTGCCATACAGCAAATAAGGGATAAAAATTATCCGCAGTCCTTATTGGCATATACAGGTAATATTCTGCTTGTTGGAATAAGTTACGATAAGGAAAGCAAAGTGCATGAATGCCGGATAGAAGAATATAAAATATAATACAAAAATGCAGAACAGTATCTTTTAGTATTTGATACAGTCCTGCATTTTTTGTTTTCACAGTAATTATGCGCTTTATATAGCGGAGAGCATGGGATTCGAACCCACGTTGCGTCTATTCGACGCAAACCGCATTTCGAGTGCGGCACCTTCGACCACTCGGACAACTCTCCATTCTTCGCATTGTGAAATGATGATGCATGCGAAGTGCTCCTATATTATAACAAATCCACTGCATTTTTCAAGGCACTTGTCTTGTTATCCCTAAAAAATTACGTTATAATAAAAAAGGTTTTTGGAGATAATTAATGAGACAACATATGGAGGAAAAGTGCATGATGAGAATTGGAATGTTGACAAGTGGTGGCGATTGTCAGGCATTGAATGCTGCGATGAGAGGTGTCGTAAAGGGACTTTCGGCAAATGTTTCAGAATTAGAGATATACGGATTTGAAAACGGATATAAGGGTCTGATCTATGGTGACTACAGACTTCTGACATCTGCAGATTTCTCCGGAATTTTAACAAAAGGTGGAACGATTCTTGGATCTTCCCGCCAGCCGTTCAAGCTGATGCGTGTGCCGGATGAGAACGGTCTTGACAAAGTGGAGGCTATGAAGCAGACCTACCACAAGCTGAATCTCGACTGTCTGGTTATTCTTGGTGGAAACGGAACACAGAAGACAGCCAACCTTCTTCGTGAAGAAGGATTAAATGTGATTCATCTTCCAAAGACAATTGACAATGATATATATGGAACGGATGTGACATTTGGTTTCCAGAGTGCCATTAATATAGCAACCGAGGCAATTGACTGCATCCACACAACTGCAGCATCACATAATCGTGTATTTATTGTAGAAGTAATGGGACACAAAGTAGGATGGCTTACGCTGTATGCAGGTATTGCAGGCGGTGCAGATATCATTTTACTTCCGGAGATCCCATACGATATTAACAAAATTGTAGAAGCAATCCAGAAGAGAAGCAAGGATGGCAAAGGCTTTACGATTCTTGCAGTTGCAGAGGGAGCAATCTCCAAAGAAGATGCGGCATTAAGCAAGAAGGAATATAAGGCAAAACTTGCCAACAGCAAATATCCGTCTGTATCCTATGAAGTGGCAGACAAAATCAAAGAAGTGTGTGGTACCGAGGTACGTGTTGCAGTGCCGGGACATACACAGAGAGGTGGCAGTCCATGTCCTTATGACCGTGTGCTTTGTACCCGTCTGGGTTCTGCTGCCGCAAAAGCAATCATGGATGAAGATTATGGCTGCATGATTGCAATGATCAACAACAAGACGAAACGGGTTCCGTTAGGTGAGGTAGCCGGAAAGCTGAAAATGGTAGATCCGGACAGCCAGATGATCAAAGAAGCAAAGAGAATTGGAATCAGTTTCGGTGACTAGGAGGTTATAGAACATGTCTTATACGGCGTTATACCGTAAGTTCCGTCCGCAGGAATTTGAAGATGTCAAGGGACAGGAACATATTGTGACAACACTGAAGAACCAGATCAAAGCCGATCGAATAGGACATGCATATCTGTTTTGCGGAACGAGAGGAACAGGAAAAACCACAGTAGCCAAGATTTTTGCAAAAGCCGTCAATTGTGAACATCCGGTAGATGGAAGTCCTTGTGGCGAATGCCCCACTTGCAGGGGCATTGCTGCCGGGACTTCTATGAATGTAATTGAGATTGATGCGGCCTCCAACAATGGTGTAGACAATATTCGTCAGATCCGGGAAGAAGTTGCTTATCGTCCGACCGAAGGCAAATACAAAGTCTATATCATCGATGAGGTAC
>URYB01000177.1 GCA_900552085.1 uncultured Lachnobacterium sp. | reverse complement strand
TTATGACGATGATTATGAAAACGGAACTTTGTGGATAAAAGTATGGAAACTCAAGAATCCTCTGTATTGCATTACCATGCAAAATCAGTTATAATCGTTGGTAACAGACGCATAGCGTGAATGAATAAAGAGCAAAGGAGAAACAATATGTATACATTAGATGATATTCAGGCAGTAGATCCTGAAATCGCAGCAGCGATTACCGCGGAATTTGACAGACAGAACAGTCATATCGAGCTGATTGCATCTGAGAACTGGGTAAGTCCTGCTGTTATGTCGGCAATGGGAAGCATTCTTACAAACAAATACGCAGAAGGATATCCGGGAAAGCGTTACTATGGTGGATGTGAGTGCGTAGATGTGGTAGAGGAGCTTGCAAGGGAACGTGCAAAGAAACTGTTTGGATGTGAATATGTTAACGTACAGCCACATTCCGGTGCACAGGCAAATATGGCAGTGCAGTTCGCAATCTTAAAGCCGGGTGATACCATTATGGGTATGAACCTTGACCACGGCGGACATCTGACACACGGTTCACCAGTCAATTTCTCCGGAACTTATTTCCATGTAGTGCCTTACGGTGTAAATGATGAGGGATTTATCGATTATGATAAGGTAAGAGAGATCGCTTTAGAGTGCAAGCCAAAGATGATCATTGCTGGAGCATCCGCTTATGCCCGCACAATCGATTTTAAGAAATTCCGTGAGATCGCTGACGAAGTAGAAGCGGTACTTATGGTAGATATGGCACATATTGCCGGACTGGTTGCTGCAGGATTACATCCAAGCCCAATCCCATACGCAGATGTTGTTACGACCACAACACACAAGACACTTCGCGGACCGCGTGGAGGAATGATTCTCTGCAGCGAGGAAGTAAATAAAAAATACAATTTCAACAAGGCAATTTTCCCGGGAACACAGGGTGGTCCGCTGATGCATGTGATCGCAGCCAAGGCTGTATGTTTTGAGGAGGCATTAAAGCCGGAGTTCAAGGCATATCAGGAACAGATCGTAAAGAATGCACAGGCACTTTGCAAGGGATTGCAGAAGCGCGATATCAAGATCGTTTCCGATGGAACAGACAATCATCTGATGCTGGTTGACCTGACACCATATAACCTCACAGGTAAAGTTGTAGAGAAGCTTCTTGACAGCGCACATATTACAGCAAACAAGAACACAATTCCAAACGATCCACAGAAGCCATTCGTAACAAGTGGTATCCGTCTTGGAACACCTGCCGCTACATCCAGAGGCTTAAAAGAAGAAGACTTCGATCAGGTAGCAGAAGCAATTGCAATGCTGATCAAAGAGGGAGAGCCGGCAGTAGAGAAAGCACAGGCAATCATTAAGACATTGACCGACAAATATCCTTTACAGCCAATGCATTAATTCTTGCTTTTTTGCATGATTGATTGTATAATTGCAAAATTAGATGAGAGGTTTTATTCTCAGAAAAAAAGGGCGATATAAAGCGGTTTCGACCGCTTTATGCATAGGAGGAAAAATGATTGATTTAAAGTTTTTAAGAGAGAATCCGGAAGTCGTAAAGGAAAATATTAAGAAGAAATTCCAGGATCACAAGCTTCCGCTCGTAGATGAAGTAATCGAGCTGGATGCCAAGGCTCGTGCAGCACAGTCCGAGGCAGATGAGCTTCGTGCAAATAAAAATAAAATTTCCAAGCAGATCGGTGCTTTGATGGCACAGGGAAAGAAAGAAGAAGCTGAGGAAGTCAAGGCACAGGTTGCAGCCAATGCAGCACGCCTTAGCGAACTTGAGGCACAGGAGAAGGAACTGTCCGAGAAGGTTACACAGATCATGATGACAATTCCAAACATCATCGATCCATCTGTTCCGATTGGAAAAGATGACAGCTGCAATGTAGAGATTGAGAAGTTCGGTGAGCCGGTAGTTCCTGATTTTGAAGTTCCTTATCATACAGATATTATGGAGCGTTTTGATGGTATTGATCTTGATGCAGCCGGAAAAGTTGCAGGTAACGGTTTCTATTATCTGATGGGAGATATCGCAAGAATTCACTCCGCAGTTATCTCTTATGCAAGAGACTTTATGATCGATCGTGGATTTACCTATTGTGTTCCGCCATTTATGATCCGTTCGAATGTTGTAACAGGTGTTATGAGTTTTGATGAGATGGATGCCATGATGTATAAGATCGAGGGAGAGGATCTCTATCTGATCGGTACTTCCGAGCATTCTATGATTGGTAAGTTCATTGATACGATCAATGACGAAGAAAAATTACCATATACACTGACAAGCTATTCTCCATGTTTCCGTAAAGAGAAAGGTGCTCACGGAATCGAGGAGCGTGGTGTATATCGTATTCATCAGTTTGAAAAACAGGAAATGATCGTTGTATGTAAGCCGGAAGACTCAAAGGTATGGTATGACAAGCTTTGGCAGAATACCGTTGATTTGTTCCGCAGCCTGGATATTCCGGTACGTACCTTAGAGTGTTGCTCTGGTGATCTGGCAGATCTGAAAGTGAAGTCCTGTGATGTTGAGGCATGGTCTCCTCGTCAGAAGAAATACTTTGAAGTAGGAAGCTGTTCAAATCTTGGCGATGCACAGGCAAGACGTCTGAAAATCCGTGTAAAGGGTAAGGATGGAAAGAAGTATTTTGCACATACTTTAAATAATACAGTAGTTGCACCACCACGTATGCTGATCGCGTTCCTTGAGAATAATCTGAACGAAGATGGTTCTGTAAATATTCCAAAGGCACTTCAGCCATATATGGGTGGAACAGAAAAGATTATTCCGAAGCACTAATTATTTGAGGGAGCATATGAGCAGAGCAGAGTTTTGGCGAAACGTGAATCGGTAATTTGGTTATGAAGTAACTGTTTGAAAAGGCATTTGCCTTTTTGAACGGTTACTTATTTTGTTGTTTAAAGGAAATATGTAATACAGTGAGAGATTTATTAAGACAGAAATTATTTGAGTTTGAAAATACATTTTTTTCGAAGGTGATTCGCCATGCACTTGGAATGATGATTCCGTTTGTTCTTGTAGCAGGAGTTGCTTCGGCAATACGTGATCTGCCCATTCCGGCTTTTCAAAGTCTGCTGCAGGAGTCATTGCAATGGCTGTATTTGATTTTGAATGTTGTGGGAGGGGGCTTTTCGGCCATATTTTCACTGGTTCTGGTTATCACTTTGGCATACTGTTTTGCAATGGAAAAAAACGAAAGTTTTGAATATGCAATGATGTATGTCATAGTTTCACTGGGGGCTTTTGTTTCCCAGCTCGATTGGCAGGATGGAAAGCTGAATATAACCGGATTGGGAACAGAAGGCTGCTTTTGTGCGATCTTTGTGACCTATCTGGTGTGCATGGCCTATGCGGCTATCCGTAAAAATAAATATATTACATTACAGCGTTATACCGCGGGTGTTGGAGGCATCTGCGCTCCGGCAATACAGGCACTTTTGCCGATGGGACTGATTATATTTGCCGTGGGAGTGGTAAACCACATTGTATGCATGTTGTTTCATGTAAATGCTTTGTATGAGGTAATGGCATATCTGATGTGCCGTCTGTTTGAGATTGCATCTGTGCATGATTCGTTTTTGCTTGGACTGATTTATATTGTTGCAGTCCAGCTGTTGTGGTTTCTGGGATTTCATGGAAGTAATGTGTTAGAGCCGGTGTCGAGGACAGCGTTTACCATTGATGGTACTACGATTTTCTCGAAGAGTTTTTCCGATGTTTTTGTTTCCATGGGAGGAAGCGGCACGGCAGTCTGTATCTGGATAGCGATACTTTTGTTCATGCGCAAAAAGCGGAGTGGAAAGCTGGCGGGTATTGCGACGATTCCGGTGCTTTTTAACATGAATGAAATTCTTATTTTTGGTATTCCAATCATTTTGAATCCGGTATTGTTTCTTCCGTTTTTAATGACACCGGTCGTGACCTATATGATTGCATATACGGCGATGTGGCTGGGAATTATTCCGACGATGACAAATCAGGTGGTATGGACAATGCCGCCGATCATCAGTGGGTATATAGCCACCGGAAGTTTTGGAGGAGCAGTACTTCAGATCATCTGTATTGCAATTGGAGTCTGCATCTATATGCCTTTCCTGAAATTGAATGAGGAATTGGAGACGGTCCGGGGGCGACATCAGCTTTCGCTTCTTGTGGAAGAGTTTAAGAAAAAGGAAAATGACATCGAGCATCCGGTATTTCTGATGCAGGGTGATTCTGCTGGTATTATTTCCCGAACACTTTTACAGGAATTAAAGCGTGCGCTGCAGAATAAAGATCTTTATATGTTGTATCAGCCGCAGGTGGATGCGGATGGCAAATGCGTGGGAGCGGAGGCAAATCTGCGATGGAATCATCCGGTATACGGTATGATTTATCCACCATTGATCATTTATCTGGCAGAGGATGGAGGAATCCTGCCGGAACTGGAAGACTATATTGTGGACACGGTATGTCAGGCAATCCAGAAAGTAAAAAGCCGGTATCATTCCACATTTAAGATTTCGGTTAACTTTACAGCACATTCATTGCTTGGAGACATCGAAAGCTGTATCCACAATGCAATGAAGAAATACGATGTCCGGCCAGAAGAACTGTGGATTGAAATTACGGAGCAGGATGTACTTCTGCAAGTAGATACGGTAACAGAGAAAATGAAGCGCTTGCGGGCAGCCGGACATAAGCTGCTTATCGACGATTTTGGAATGGGGCATACCTCTTTGTTATATCTGAATTCCCATACATTTGATATTGTAAAGCTGGACGGATCGCTTGTACGCGATCTTTTGATCAATGAAACCAATCAGACGATTGTGCGTTCCATTGTGGAACTGACTGACAAACTGGGAATGAGCGTGATTGCAGAGTTCGTGGAGACGGAAGAACAGAAAATAGTATTAGAACGGCTTGGATGCCTGTGCTATCAGGGGCATTTGTACAGCAAACCGGTCGTGCTGGAATCTTTCATAGCTTTTTTAAATGAACATAATGGGAGGATCTGAATTATGAGAAAGAAATCACACATTTCACTGGCTCGTTACATTGTTGCAAATACAAAAGATGAAGAGTTGAAAAAACATAAGCTTTCCTTTTATATCGGAAGTATCCTGCCGGACTGTAAACCGTCATTCGTATACAAACGACATGAAATCAGCGGAACATTTCCACTGGTCAAGAAAAATATTGAATATCTTGTAGAAGGTAAAAAGAATCATACGCCGAAGAGAAAGCGTATGTACTATAAAAATCTCGGTGAGATTACCCACTATGTGGCGGATTATTTCACGTTTCCACATAATAAAACCTATCCGGGATCGCTCAAAGATCACTGCGCATATGAGGAAAAACTCAAGCAGGATCTGCGCGCATTTTTAAAAACAGAAAAAGCGAAAAAAATCGGAAGAGACAAAGATCGGGATTTTACTTCATTAGAGGAACTGTTTTCGTATTTAAAACAGCAGCATGAGATGTATCTTGAGAAATATTCAAATGTAGAAAAGGATATTGAACATATCGTTATGATCAACCGGCAGCTGGTAGATGCAATTTCACAGCTGTTCCATAACAACAAAAGTCATCATAAGATGGCGTAGGAGATTGACAAATTTTTATCAAAGTGTTACGATTGAACCATCGGAGTGTCAAAAGACACAATACAATCGAACACAATCTTAGGAGGAATTTTACAATGAGCGAATTTAAGAATTTAACACTTGATGTAGCTGACGGAATTGCTGTTCTTGCTATCTCCAGACCAGCAGCACTTAACGCATTAAACAGTGAGACTCTTGACGAGTTAAACGTATGCTTAAGCGAA
>URYB01000176.1 GCA_900552085.1 uncultured Lachnobacterium sp. | reverse complement strand
ATGGCTATGATCTTCATTATTGGGAGTCAGATAATACGGCAGAAGTAGATTTCCTGATACAAAAAGACAGTCATGTAATTCCGGTTGAATGTAAAGCGGGAAATCATGTGAAAGCGAAAAGTATGATGGTTTATATGGAAAAATATGATCCGGTTTATGCCATCAGGATTTCAACAAGAAATTTTGGAATGGTAAAGGGGATAAAGTCTGTGCCATTATATAGTGTATTCTGCATTTGATATACGAGGCTTGGATAGAAATTAATGAAGAAAAACAATGATAACTTAGTTGGAGAAAGTCTTAAATATTATCGTGCAGTTCATGTGTGAGGTCTGACAAATGTATTATAAAGAGTATGGGAATAAAGAAGGTCAATTAGTTGTATTTATACATGGAGGATTCACTACAAATGAATCATTTGAAAAACAGTACCAGTTATTACCGGGAAAAAGAATGCTTTTTGTTGACTTGCCAGGCTGTGGAAAGAGTGAAAAAGTCGGGAAGAAAGCCTTTTCATTTGAGAGCTCGGCAATGGAAATCATTAAATTAATTGAGCAATTGTCTCCAAAAGAAAAAGTGATACTAATAGCGCATTCATATGGAGGATTGGTTGTAAAAGAAATTATACAAAAAAGGTCCGATCTTGTTGAAAAAATTGTAGTAGGAAGTACAAATGTAAAGAAAAGTTTGCTATTTTGGCTGTATACCAGAAAAATAGGGTGTTATATTCTTTGGGAGCAGAACAAAGAAAGATATCGACATGATGGAACTACCTGGGATTGTATATGTGATATGCAAAAAGACGCATGGTCAAAATTTTCTTTAGACTCATTGGTGACGAATAGAGATATAAAATGTTTATTTATGGTAGCTGAAAAAGACATTAAAGAAATACATGAGTCAATGAAACTATGGAAAAAGAAATTTCCAAATAGTGAGATCTATGTGGTGAATAATTCCGGTCATAATTATTTTACAGAGTTACCGGAAGAAGTAAATCCTGTTGTAGCATCATTTGTAAATAATTAATAAGCGTATATGTAAAAATGATTTATGAGGATAAAAACATGAAACTATATGAAGTGAAAGAACGAACTGCATCATTATGCGAACGGCTGTTAGTCATTTGGGAAGATTCAGTTCGTGCAACCCATCTTTTTCTGTCCGATGCGGAAGTAAAGCAAATCAGGGAATACGTTCCACAGGCATTGCAGGGCGTGGAACATCTGATTGTCGCAGAGAACGAAGCGGGAGAACCGATCGCTTTCATGGGAACGGAAAACAGCCGGTTGGAAATGTTATTTCTTTCCGCAGGAGAGAGAGGAAAAGGGCTTGGGAAACAGCTGCTACAGTATGGGATTCACAATTACGGTATCCGGGAAGTTACAGTGAATGAACAGAATCCGCAGGCGGTTGGATTTTATGAGCATCTTGGCTTTGAAACATATAAGAGAACAGAATGTGACGAAGAGGGAAATCCATATCCGCTTTTGTATATGAAACTGGAATAAATAGAAGATGATTTTGTAAGCGCATGGCAGTTTAGCCATGCGCTTTGTCATATAATTTTTGAATTTCCGCAGGGAACTGCCTTCGGTTGTCCACTTGAAGAACTGCTTGATTTCTTTGATTTCCAGCCCTGATTTTTTCAGGCATTCGATCATATGAAGCTGATCAAGTTCCGCATCACTGAATTTGCGGATATTGCCTTTCCGTTCGAGGTTCGGGAAAAGCCCTTCTTTGTCATAATATCGCAATGTTGATACCGGAATGTGAAACATTTCTGAGACTTGTCCTATTGTATACATATGAGTTCCTTTCTAAATTTGTTATTCAAACAGTTCATATGCTTTATCCAAAAGTTTTAAATATGATATAAGTTCAATTACAGTGTAGCATACAGAGTGGGGTTCGTCTATTTTTAATCTTTAAATTTACATTAAGGTTCGTGTTGTATCATTCTTTCAAACAGGAGATCGAAAACAGGGATCGTGTCAGCCAATTTGCTGAAGAAAAATTTTGCATGGGCTGATGTTCAAGGAAAGGATGGTACAACATGAAATCAAAATTTGTGAAATTCGCAACCTCATCATTTTTGGGGTTTCTCATAGATTATGCATTGTTTTGCGTGCTTTCGTTTATTTTCCCGGATACAGAAAAATTCATACTGTTGGCAAATGTGCTGGCGCGCATGGTCAGTGCCATATGCAATTATACGATAAACTGCCGTTTGGTTTTCCGGGAAAAACAGACGGTAAGGTCGGCATTGTCCTATTTTGCACTTGCGCTCTTTATCCTTTGTATGAACAATGTCGTACTGATTGTATATGCAGCAATACCAGGCATTCCGCTTTATATTGCAAAAATATTTACGGAGCTGACGCTTTTTCTTATAAGCTATATTATCCAGAAAAAAATTATTTTCCGACACAAGTTTTAATTTCAATTAAAGTTGGCATTATATTCTTTCCTTACAAAATACAACAGGAAAAGGAGGAACCTACTATGACGGAGATGAGATATGCACTGATACCGGCATACCAGCCGGATCAACGATTGATAGAAATCACAGAACAACTGACGGAAAAAGGCTTTCAGGTCGTTGTCGTGGATGATGGCAGCGGAGAAGAATATGCGGATGTGTTTCAAGAACTGCTTCCCTTCGCAGATGTTGTCACACATCCAACCAATTGCGGAAAGGGTGCCGCATTAAAGACCGGACTTGCGGCAATCGAAGAAAAAGGAGGCGCGGAGTATGTCGTTGTGACACTGGATGCAGATGGCCAGCATTCGATTGACGATGTGATCAAAGTTACCGAGGCGGCAGAGAAAAATAAGGATGCACTCATCCTTGGAACCAGAGGATTTGATACGAATGTACCGGTAAAAAGCCGGCTTGGTAATGATATTACCAGATGTGTTTTTTCCTTTGTGACGGGGGTAAAAGTGCAGGATACGCAGACCGGACTTCGGGCATTTTCCAATCAGGATGTGGCATTTATGCAGCAGATTGAAGGGGATCGCTACGAGTATGAGATTAATGTTCTGCTTGAATATGCAAAGCGTAACCGAACGATTTGCGAAGTACCGATCACAACGATTTATCTCGATGACAATAAGAGTTCGCATTTTCATGCAGTGCGGGATTCGTTTTTGATTTACATGGAAATTTTAAAGCATATCGATATCAGAGCAGAAAGGCGTGGTGCGGGATGGTAAAGAAAAAATACGGTATGTGGATGGAAATCATTTATGGAATTGTGTTGGTTGCGTTTACCATATACATGTTGCTGGATACATTTGTGCTGTCGGAAAAAGTCACTGTGGTTGATAGCGCACAGACGGCATCCGTCAGCCAAAATACGACAGGAAATAACACAAAAACATCCACAACCTATGAGGATGACAATATAAAAATAACACTTACTGATTATCGGGAGAATGATACGGACATCCATGTTGCCGATGTGACGGTAAGTTCTGCTGCGTATTTAAAAACTGCTTTTGCACAGAGCGCCTATGGCAAAAATGTGACAGAAAAAACTTCAGAAATTGCGGAGAATGTGAATGCAATCCTTGCAATCAACGGCGATTATTACGGAGCGCAGGAGCGCGGGTATGTAATCAGAAACGGTGTACTGTACCGTTCGACCGCGAAAAGTGGCAATGAGGATCTGGTCATCTATGCGGATGGCAGCTTTGAGATTATAAGTGAAGATGACATTACAGCGGAAGAACTTCTCGAAAAAGGCGCACAGAATGTGCTGACATTTGGCCCCGCGCTTGTAGAAAACGGCAGCGTAAGCGTTACGGAGGGCGAAGAAGTCGGAAAAGCGATGGCGAGCAATCCGCGTACTGCAATTGGAATTATCGATGAGAACCACTATGTGTTTGTTGTCGCAGACGGAAGAACATCGGAGAATGAAGGATTATCGCTGTATGAGCTGGCAGAGTTTATGGAAAGTCTCGGTGTGCAGACTGCTTACAATCTGGATGGAGGTGGATCATCTACTATGTATTTTAATGGAGAAGTGGTCAACCAGCCGACCACAAATGGACACTCTATCGAGGAGCGACGGGTGAGCGATATTGTGTATATCGGATACTAATGGATACTGGAATTGATGCGAGGTGAAGAGGCATGAGGAAGAAAAGAAATACGACAGGTATGAGAACAGAAAATTATAGTGGAAAACACAGAATAGCAAAAAATATAATATTGGCAGCTTTTTGTGTGATTTTTGCAGCATTTTATGAATATTTCAGCCATCAGGTATATTCCATGTATATGATTGGAGCGTTTCTGTTTCCGGTGGTGCTTGGAATTGTTCCGGATATTATACGGGAAAAAACGCATCGAAAGGTGAGCACGCTTGCGCTCGCCCTGCAGCAGTGCGGGATTTACACGCTTGTGATCGGCAGTATTTTCCGCGGTGTGCTTGATATCTATGGCACTACTAATCAGGCAGGTGCGCTTTACTGGATTGTCGGGTGGGGACTTGTGATCGTTGGTGGGATTATAATTGCTTATAAGCATTTCCCCACTCAACCATAGAATCAAGGATCGGCTTTAAAGTCTGTCCCAGATCGCTTAATGCATATTCGACTCTCGACGGAACTTCCGGGTAGACGGTTCGCGTGATCAGTCCGTCCGCTTCCATGGAGCGGAGGCTGTCCGTGAGCACCTTCTGGCTGATGCCGTCCAAATCTTTTTTCAATTCATTGAAACGCCACGGGCGCTGTAACAGATTTCGAATGATCAGTAGTTTCCATTTGCTTCCAATTAAAGCTACGGTTGTTGCGACCAGGCATTCCGGTAATTCTTCTTTTGTCAGCATAAAATCAACTCCTTATGTTAGTTTCCAATCTATTGTTACATCAAATTATAATGCAAGGATAAAAACCGTGTCAATTGGTTACTTAAAGGTGACTACGGTTACTTTTTGGTGCCTATGTAATAAAAAAGTGCGTACTTTTTTTGCAGGTCTGAACTTGCTATCCTAAGGGTGTCAAGGGGCACAGCCCACAAGAAAAATTTTTCAGGAGGTAACGAAGATGGCATTATCAAACATTTTTGGATGGGACAACAAGGACGGAGAGCAGACAAGCGCAGCATGCGGAACCGCATGTGGAGCAGGAGATGCGCCAACAGAGAAACCGGCAGCGTGTGGAACCGCATGTGGAGCAGGAGACGCACAAACAGAGAAGCCGGCAGCATGCAGCGTCAGCCCTTAATGGGCGGATGCTCAAAGAAAAGGAGGATAGGATGATGCAGTATTTTTCATTTCAATGGCATATCACGGATGAATGTGATCAGCGATGCAAGCATTGCTACATATTTTCGGGCGAAGGCTGTCAGGAGTTAAAAAGCATGACATGGAAACAGATGCAGGAAGTTGTTGCAAACTGCGAGGATTTCTGCAAGGTCTACAACCGGAAGCCATATTTTTACATTACAGGCGGAGATCCTATTCTTCATCCTGATTTCTGGAAACTGATGGTTTTGTTAAAAAGTAAAGAAATCCCATTTACGATCATGGGAAATCCGTTTCATCTGGATGATGAAATCTGCAGAATGTTAAAGGTCTGCGGATGCGAAAAGTACCAGATGTCATTGGACGGAATGGAGAAAACGCACGACTGGTTTCGAAAGCCGGGAAGTTTTGCGCTGACGCTGGAGAAAGTCGGCTGCCTGAATCGTGCGGGAATCAAAAGTATTATTATGAGTACGGTATCGAAGACGAATATGCATGAGATACCGGATATCATTGATGCGGTAGTGAAAGCGAAAGTAAAAGTAAAAGTGTACGCTTTTTCGCGCTATGTGCCGACCGGTGGCGAGGTGGATACAAGC
>URYB01000175.1 GCA_900552085.1 uncultured Lachnobacterium sp. | reverse complement strand
GATCGTATGCGTAATCTTTTTCTCCATCCGTCTGATGAATATAACGGATGACCGTTCGCAGAGTGCCCGCTTCTTTTCCCCGAAACGGCATGCGATATGTATAGAAATATGTGAAATGCTCCAACTGATTGGTTAAAGCGCAAGATAACAGAAGCGTCCGAAGTATGTGCACTTTCTCTGTGCGACGCTCCGAAATGAGCCTTGTATCCAGTACGCGTGTGCCGAACACTTCTTCCGCACCCTGATTCTGACACAGGGATGGTGAAGATGTCTCAAGAGTCTGCGCCGGATTTCCTGTAATAGAATCCACAGCGTTCTCACGCTCAATGGATGCCAGAACCGATGCTGTCTGATAAGACGAAAAACACATTCCTGATAATAAAATCACGAATGTTAAGATCAGACATATCCACTTTTTACCAAAAGTTCTGTTTGTCATATCCATTGCCACCTGTCCCAAGCTTTTCGCTTCAGTGCTATCGTAGCAGATATTGTTCTTCGTTTCAATAAGTTCTGGAAGGGAAATGTAAAAAAATGTATCTTTATATTTTCTTATACATATACTAAAACCAAACATAAATGCATCGATATACGGAGGAATCCTTTGCCATGTGCGGAATTGCCGGCTTTTGTAATTATAAAAAAGACTACCTGAGAGAACGAATCCACTGGGAAAAAATTTTGACAGATATGTGGCAGTCCATACGACGACGCGGAAATGACAATCACGGGATCTTCTTATCGGCCCACACCGGACTTGCCCACAGCCGTCTGAGCATCCGCGATATCCAGTGTGGAACGCAGCCTATGACCCGCACTGTCCACAATCATACCTGCACCATTGTATACAACGGGGAAATTTACAACACCGAAGAATTGAAAGCAGAACTTCCTGCCGGAAAATTTCATTTTGAAACAACCTCTGATACCGAAGTCATCCTTTACTGTTATATGCACTTCGGACCTTCTTTTGTCCAAAAATTAAACGGAATCTTCGCCTTTGCCATCTACGATGAACAAAAGCAGCAGCTTCTGCTCTACCGTGACCGCGCCGGTGTCAAACCTCTTTTCTATACGCAGACCGAAGGCTCCCTGATCTTTGGTTCAGAACCAAAAGCGCTCTTTTGCCATCCTGCCGTCACCCCTGCGATTAACCGCCAGGGCATGCAGGAACTTCTTGCAATCGGACCTGCGCACACATCCGGCACCTGCATTTTCAAGGATCTTTTTGAGGTTCTTCCCGGACATTTTATGGTCTATTCACCGCAAGGTCTGCACGACACCTGCTATTGGGAGCTTTCCTGTCACCCACACACCGATACCTACGCCGACACCGTAGATCATGTGCGCTTTTTGGTGGAAGATGCCATCACCCGGCAGCTTGTTTCCGATGTAGAAGTCTGCACTTTCCTGTCCGGCGGCATCGATTCAAGCATCGTTACCGCGATTTCACACAACGCACTCGCAAAACAGGGTGTGACTTTAAATACCTTTTCCTTTGATTTTGAGGGGAATGATAAATACTTTACTTCGAGTACCTTCCAACCAGAGCTGGATGTCACCTATGTAAAAAAGATGCTTGCCGCTTATCCTACGAATCATACCTATCTGTTCTGTAATGAAGAACAACTGTTTTGCGAACTGTATTCCGCAGTAGATGCCAAAGACCTTCCCGGTATGACCGATGTGGACGCATCGCTTCTGTACTTCTGTTCTCTGGTAAGTAAACATAATAAAGTTGCTTTAACGGGCGAATGTGCCGATGAGATTTTCGGCGGATACCCATGGTTTTATCGGGATGACCTGTTCCATGCGGAGGGTTTTCCATGGTCATTTGACCTGACTGCCCGGACGGCTTTTCTGTCCGACGAAGTTGTAAATGATCTCGAGCTGACAGATTATTCCTATCAGCAATACCTTGCATCCAAAGCAAAAGCACCCCTTCTTGATGGCGAGAGCAAAGAAGAAGAACGCCGGCGTATCATCGGCTATCTGAATATCAAATGGTTTATGCAGACACTGCTCGACCGCATGGACCGCACAAGTATGTACAGTGGCTTAGAGGCCCGCGTGCCTTTTGCTGACCATCGCATCATTGAATATGTCTACAATGTACCGTGGCATATGAAATACCAAAATGGGGTGGAAAAAACGTTGTTAAGGGACGCTTTTTGCGATGTTCTTCCATCCGAACTGCTCCACCGCAAAAAGAGCCCCTATCCAAAGACCTATCATCCGGGATATGAAAAACTTCTGGTTTCTGAAATGCGCCGTATTCTTTCCGATACCAATGCACCGATCCAGTCTCTTTTGGATCCATCAAAAGTCCGTGCATTTCTCGATGCACCAAAACAATACGGCAGACCGTGGTTTGGCCAGCTAATGGCAGGCCCGCAATTAATCGCATATTTTATCCAGATCAATTACTGGATGGAAAAATATCATGTGCAGTTTTAACCTGCCACCTGAAAAATGTTAATCAAAAATACAAATGATAAACCATAATATGTCACAACTGCCACAAGATCATTCACAGTGGTAATCAATGGTCCGCTCGCTACTGCCGGATCGATTTTAATTTTGTGGAAGAACATCGGAATAACTGTTCCCACCATACTGGAAATCACCATGGCAACCACAAGGGAAATGCCAACACATCCGGAAATCAAAAAGGCGTGTGCCCATGCATAATGCTTGAATAAATGAATATACAGTCCCAACAGAATCAGTGCAAAAATACCAAGGATCATTCCATTCAAAAAGCCGATTTTCATTTCTTTTGCCAAAAGCTGAATCTTCTGTTTTCCAGTTAAGTTCTCATCCATAAGAACACGGATGGTAACCGCAAGTGACTGGGTTCCGACATTACCTGCCATATCCAGTACCAGTGACTGGAAACAGATAACGATCGGAAGGATTGCAACAACCGTCTCAAAAATTCCCACAACCGAAGAAACCGCTGTGCCAAGGAACAAAAGAATAATTAACCATGGAAGACGCTTTTTCATACTTGCCACTGTTGTTTCATTCAAATCTTCCTCTGCAGTCAGACCGGCGAGCTTTGCATAGTCTTCGCCCATCTCGTTATCTACAAGTTCTACGATATCTTCCGATGTAATAACACCAAGGATCGTTCCGTCTTCCTTCAGAACCGGAATGGAATCCTCGGAATACTCAACAATCCGGTCAATACAGTCATCAATTTTCTCATGATCGAGCACATAAGGATAGGAATGAATAATGATACTATCCAGATCCACATTCTCTCTTGCAACGATCAAATCTTTTAAATCGATAGCTCCGAAAAAATGTTCCTGCTCATCCACCACATAAATTGTAGAAATATTGTCATTCTCTCCCGCCTGGCGTACCAGTTCGCTCATCGCCTGCCGGATGGATACATCCTTTCGGATGCACACATAGTTGGTCGTCATACAACTACCAATCTCTTCTTCATCATAAGATAACAGCATGCGGATATCTTCGCCCGCTTCTTTGTCCAGGCGCTTTACAATTTCGCGCTTTCTCTCTTCCTCAAGGTTTTCCAGAACATCTACCGCATCATCGGAATCCATCAGAGAAATCACTTTTGCGGCATTGGCAATCGTTAATTCGTTAAAATAAATCTCCGGATCATCTACATAACTTAAGATTTCCGCAATCCGCTGAACACCTAAAATCTGATACAGTCTTTTACGCTCTGCGGCTGTCAGCCGCTCCAATGCATCAGCAATATCATTCTCATGATAATTTGACAGACGCTCTCTTAATTCTTCCTTGGAAAGACCGCTGCGGATAAAAGTTGCTAATTCTTTGCTGTAGTTCTTGTTCTTTAATTCTGTTCTGCTCATACATGCCTCCTTACATATCAAGTTCTCATAGAAAACTTGACACTATCCTTACGCAAAAAAAATACACCTACCAGTTACGGTGCGGTGCTTCATGCATGAGAAACAAGAACGAGGCTATCTCACAGACAGCTGCGTTCTTATTGTATCATCATATAAAACACTGCACATCATACTTCGCCCATGACTATCACAACTGTCCATGAATTTCACCTCCATTATTATATGTCATATTTTAAAAATGACACATTAATCAATCATTTTAAACCTTGTACATCTTAACATTAACATTTCTCTTTTTCAACCCCCAAAAGGAGTGAGTCCCCACCTGCAATACAAGTGGGGACTCTATAAGGATAAGTATAATATGAGTTAGGCTTATTTCACTTTTACTTTCATGGTAACCGTCTTCTTGGTTCCATTCTTTAAAGTAACGACTGCTTTTACCTTTGCAGTGCCTTTTTTCTTTGCTGTAATCTTTCCGTTTTTGTTTACGGTCACAACAGATTTCTTAGAAGAAGTATAAACAATCTTGTCTACGTTTTCCATGTTCAGCTTCTTGCTCCATGGGAATTTTGCAGACTTTTGTTTCGTAACATTTGTGGAAGTCTTTGTTGCCTTCACTGTTTTACTAATTTCCTTTGCAGCAGCTTTCGCATCTGCATTATTTAATAAAACATAATCACCTTCGTTTTTCATCGTCAGATTGATGCTTCCATCTTTGGAAACCGTATAGTTCTTTTTGTCTACCAATACCAATTTCCCGGTCTTTGCATCTTTCTTCATAAGTTTGAGGTTATCTCCTGCCTTAATATCTACCGCATTTACCTCCACAGTATATGCAGTCGATCCATCCTCTTTCTTAACTTCCTGTCTGATTGTTACATCAGTCGTTCCTGCTTTCTCCGTGATTGCCTTTACAACATCTGCAGAAACAGAAGTACTAACACCAGACTTCTTTTCTGTTCCCTTTGTCTCAACAGATGCTTCTGATGTCTTGTTTCCCTTTGCATCTGTAGTTACATTTACGCTTGCCTTTGTATCGGCTGGAAGATCCTTGATTACAGTTGTTTCAGTCTTGCTTCCATCTGGGTTTGTTACGGTTGTTGTATTATCCTTAACAGTCTCTGTTGTTCCTGTAGAACTGCTGCCACCGTTAGAAGAAGTTTCCTTCTTTAAGATAACGGTACCGCCGTCTACAGCTTTTGGAATCGTAATTTCTACCTTTCCATCAGTGCTTACCGTGTATGTCTTTCCGGAATACAGATCTGTCATTGTGCTTCCTGCAGCTTCGCTGACCGGAATAGAAATCGTCTGATCTGCATCTTTGATATTTAATCCAACATACAACTTTGTTCCATTGTAAGATCTTGTAAATACATCATATCCATCTTCGTCAGAAACAAGCACAGAACTTCTGTCGCCTCTTGCAAACAGCTTCTTATATTCGTTTCGGATAGAAAGAAGCTTCTTATAATGATTCAACATACTGTTTGCATCTGCACTCTGTGTATCTACCTGGCTCCAGTCAAAATCGTAACGGTTTGACTGAATTGGATAATTGTTTAATCCGTGCTGGCCGATTTCTTCGCCATAGTAAACAACCGCCTGTCCTTTTGCGGTAAGCTGTAATGCAGCTGCAACCTTAAATACCTTTAATGCATCTTCTTCTGTCAGCTTCTTTTCAGTTACAAGTTTGTCAACCAGACTGTCCTCATCATGGCTGCTCAAGAAACCGCCCATAGTTGCAGTATTGTCGATAGATGCGTTTCTACTCTGGAAGAAACTCTCGACAGAATTAATGTCACCGGTTACAAATGCCTCTGCTTTATCATTGAAATCGAAATCCAGTAATGAATCCATGGTACCAGTTCCAAGTTCTCCAGCAGTATTTGCATAGCCTGCACCGGCATACTCGCCAATCATCTTGAAGTCTGGATTTGCCTTTGTCAATGCATTTTTAAAAGCTGCCCATGTGGTTGCATCTACATGCTTTACGGTATCAACACGATAA
>URYB01000174.1 GCA_900552085.1 uncultured Lachnobacterium sp. | reverse complement strand
TCTGTGTCACATTACAGGTCATGCTGTATGCACACGGATATAAATTCATCTCATGCAGATCTGCATGTACATAAATATTTGTCAGGATTCTTCTGCTGAATGGATTGTGCTTTAAATCATAAATAACACGATCCACCTGATCCATCATTCCTTCTTTGTACTGGTGTTTCACACCAAGCTGATAACCATAAGCTTTACCAATGGAACCATTTTCATCCGCCCATTCATCCCACACGGTACTTTTTAAATCATGAATGTTGTTGGATTTGCGCTGCCAGATCCACAACATCTCCTCGGTACAGGTCTTGATGGCCGTCTTACGCAGGGTAATTGCCGGAAATTCTTTTGATAAATCGTATCGGTTTACCACACCGAATTTCTTGATGGTATATGCACTCGCTCCGTCCTCCCAGTGCGGGCGGACCAGTTCTCCCTCTGTGCTGGTACCGTTATCTAATATATCCTTACACATATCTACAAAGATTTTATCTGCCAAACTCATGAAAGTCCCTCTTCTTTCTTTTTTACATAATCTCTATTCTAGCGAATTTTCACAAAAAAGTCTATGATAATATTTGTTGTACGATCAGTCGGTACTCCGGCATCGACTGACATTTTTGTATCTGTTTCAAACATTTTGCTTTTTCCGGGAAAAAACGGATCAGATAGAACCAGATTTCTTTCATATGACCAACCACATCCTTATCACCTGAAAAAATCTCCGTATAGCCATCCACGATTTCATTATGGAATGCTTTGATCTGCTTTTTGTCCGCTCTGTCACGCCCCATAATTTCTCCAACCAGACCGGGATTGGCAAGAAGTCCCCGTCCGATCATGATCCGGTCCGTCTGCGGAAAACGCTCCGTGAATGCCTGATAATCTTCCACTGTATTGATGTCACCATTATAACACAGCGGCATGGAAAGTCTGTCCACAGCATACGCAAAAGCCTCCATACGCGGAGTATTCTTATAGAAATCTGTCCGCACGCGTGGATGGATAATCAGTTCCTCTATCGGATATTTTTCATAAACCTTACAGATATCCTCCCACTCGGATGCAAACTCCACACCGATACGCGTCTTAACAGAAATCTTAAGCGGGCACACCCGAAATGTCTCATCCAAGAAACGATCCAGCGCCACCGGATCTCCGAGAATCCCTGCACCTTTTTTCTTTGACACCACCGTTCCCGATGGACAGCCACAGTTTAGATTCACACTCTCAAATCCCATCTCCTGCAGCTGCTTTCCCATCATTTCCATGTCTTTTGCATCATTTACCATCAGCTGCGGCACCAGTTTGATTCCCGGATTGTTTTCCGGAATGAGATCCCGGATTATTTTTTTATTCATCCGCTTGGCTGCCGGGAAAAATGGTGTAAAATATTTATCAATATACGGGAAGTGATGTGCAAATGCATTGCGCACAATATATCCGGTTACCCCCTCAAGAGGCGCTAAATAAAACTGCATACCGTTCTCCTTTTCCTTTCCTAAATAGCACGAAAATGCCCAGACACAAGAAAGCACCCCTTCTCATGTCTGGGCCATCCGACGTCTTTGTCTTGCGTGACATTTTTCAAATGCCACCTTTAATATGGCGCACCCCGTTTCACACAAGGCTGCCCGCTGGCATATGCGTCTTCGAGAATCTTGTTGATACAGATTTCACAGATATCTCCATTGCGGTCCTGCACCCGGATCACATGGCAGGTAACCCATTGGTACTTATCGCCACGCCCCTTCTGATAAAGCTTGGCACATACCTCACGCTTCCCCTGTCCGAACAGCCGCAACAGTCTTTCTCTGGAAAAATTCTCCAAAAACACACTCTGATACTTCGGATGAATAAACTCCACACCAAAATCGATCAGATCATCAAATCGTCCACTTGCCGGCAGATCTCCGGCTAAGAAACCATCATCCTTGATCATGGTATACGTATTCTTGGTCAGATTGGCAGATACAATCATCGGATACGCCTGCGAAACCGCTTCGAATACAGATAAAACCTCTTCTACACTAATTCCATTTAGTGCTTCAAATTCTTCAAATGTTTTTCCACATTTCATCTTCGAGCACCTCCCAATTGATAGCCCTTTTGTTTGTTTCTTTCCTTCCCCTATGCTCCTATTATAAAAGTCCTTGAAGTTTTTTACAATATACAAAATAGGTTATCCGTAAGGATTTTGCTTTTTATTTATCATTCTCCATACGCCAGTTGATGCATCTCTGTAAGTATTCCACATAGTCCGGGTTTTTGCACATTCCTTTTCCACGTGTATCTGAAATTTTTGCCACATCCATTCCATTACATGCCGTCGTCTTCATAACAATATTCAGTGCCGGCACATCCGTATCGTTACTGATATATGTGCCGATTCCAAAAGCGACTTTTACACGGCCGTTAAAGTAATTGTATAGTGCATTTGCTTTTTCGAAGTCTAAGGCATCACTGAAAAGAAGTGTCTTGCTTGCCGGATCAATGCCAAGCTGCTCATAATGTGCGATCATTTTCTCGCCCCACTCGAAAGGATCTCCACTGTCATGACGCACACCGCTGAACAATGTCGCATAGGTCAGCTGGAAATCCCGCAGAAAGCAGTCCGTTGTGATGGCATCCGTCAACGCAATACCATTTAACACGCCATACTCTTTTACCCATGCATCAAGCGCATACCAGTTCGAATATGCCGGATTATGTTTATGATTTCCCTGTCCTACACACATAATCCACTCATGCGCCATAGTTCCAACCGGTTTGAGATGATATTTCTTTGCGAGATAGACATTGGATGTTCCAACAAAAACAGATCCTTCCAGCTTTGCTTCACTGAACTTTCTTACTGCCAGTTCCTGTGTCTGTGCAGAAAGTCTTCTTCGCAGGCCAAATTCACTGAACGCACCGATACAATATGTTCCATTCAATGCCTCTAACTTCTCATCGAGACGCTTCTCAAAACTTGCCTCCAGTTTCTTATAATCGTAAGCCATCCGGAAGTACACTTCATTGACAATGGCAAGTGTCGGAATCTCATACATCGAAGTATTCAGCCAGGTACCGAATGTCTCAATGGACAGACCTCACGGTGCATCTTCTGTAATCTGAAAATCCGCATAGCGCGGCTGCCACAAGCGAAGGAAATCGGTATAAGAGCCCTTGATCCATGTAATATTATGAAGATATTCCAGCTCTTCTTCTGTAAAACGAAGGTCACAGTATGCTTTGATCTGTTCTCTGATCTCTTCTACCATCTCCGGTGTAAAATGCACATCCTGATTGCGGCATTTGAATGTCCATGTGGTCTTGTAGTCAGAAAACTGGTGATAAATCGCCTGACCCATGGAAAATTTATACATATCGGTTTCTAATAAACTGTTGATAATCGGTTCTAATTTCATAATTTTATTCTCTCTTTCTCTCTTTGAACATCCATTTATTGCCACATTCAGATGATGTCTACCTGACAGGTTTTCATTGCTTCGATCGCCGTATTGTGGGACTGCGTTGTCACACATGCACAGGCATTTTCTATTACACAGATACGCGTCTCCGGCACATATGCTTTCGCAATCATCACATTGCTGATCACACAGATTCCGGTACATACGCCGCAAAAATGAATCTCGGTCTCTTCCCCTTTATATTTTTCACATAATGTTTTCAACAGGCTGCCAAGTTCGAGACTTCCAAAGATCGGCTTACATACCATATGAAGATTTTCGCATGACTGACATGCAGCCTGGATTTCATCCACAATCTCCCAGCCTTCGGTTCCCTCGATACAATGCTCCACTGGAAGATACTTTCCTTCCTGTGTATGCAGATACGTCTGATCATGTGTATCCTTTGTCAGAACGATTGCATCATAATTTCCTTCCTCTACTACCTTTACCACTTCCGGAATGGCGGCTGCACATTCGGCATTGCCAAGCACTCCTGTGGTAAAATCTTTTTGCATATCTACAATCACTAATATTTTTTTCATAATCTATTCCTCACGATACTGATATAAAGCTGCTTTCCGGTTTCCGGACAATGGTTTACCGCTTTTTTCAAGCGAAACCACTTTGTTTTTCACTTTGCTACGGAAATTTGTTTTGTATAATTCTTCCCCAAGGATGACTTCGTATACCTTCTGCAGATCCGGCAGCGTAAATTCTCTCGGAACAAGATTAAAGGCGACATCTGTATAGGAGACCTTGTTACGAAGTCTCATAAGCCCTTCTAATATAATCTCCGCATGATCAAAAGCCAATGTTTCCTCGCTGATTTGCTCCGGGATGTAATTTTTTATCTTTAACACGCCGTTTGAAAATTCTTTTTCGATCAAAGCATATTCAATGCAAATATTCCGCTCTTTGTTCTGAAGCTTTATTGTATGATTTTCATATGTGATCTGAAACCAAAGCACATCCTTTGCATCATCTCCCGCTTTTGCCTCGCCTGCCTTGTCATAAGGAAGAAGTGCAATGTAAGCGATATCGATGACCCGCATACGCGGATCTCTGTCCGGCTGGCTCATCGTATAGAGCTGCTCGAGGTACACATCCTGCAGTCCTGTCTCCTCCTGTAATTCTCTGGCCGCCGCATGATAGGCAGATTCATCGATATCCACAAATCCTCCCGGCAACGCCCAGGTATCGATATATGGATGGTTCTTTCTTTGAATCAGAAGTATTTCCATTCCCTCTAACTTCTGCATCATACGCAGTACCATCATATCCACAGTGACCGATGGACGTTTATAATTCCCCGGCTGATACCGGGCCAAAAACTCTTCTTCGGTAAGTCCGTCTGCGTTTACTTTTTTCATTCTGTTCTCCTGTATTTGTTAAGTAGTAATTTGCTACCTTGTTCTATATAATAGTAGTTTTTTGCTACTATGTCAAGAAAAAATTTTTACATTCTACCTAACGCTTAATAAAATGTGCGCTTGCTTTTCCTATATAATAAAAATGCACCGGCAATTTTCATTGCCGGCACAACGCCTCTTTCCTGTTTCAATACCAGAGTTTATGCTATTGTACATTTTTCCCTGAAAATGCAAGCTTCGTACTCACATGCATCGGATATATATTTTTATAACGATAAATGCTCAACACAATGCCAACCAGGACATAACATAATACGATATTGTTTCCGCCAGCGGACAGGAACGGAAGAAATGTCCATGCCGTCGGAAAGATACCCATATTGATCAGAATGTTTGCCGCAAGGTTCATCAGAAAAATCATGCCACAGCCACATCCCATGGCAAGTCCCAACTGATTTTTCTGATGCAACGACGCACTGAAAACAAATACTACCAGTACCGCCAGTAGACAGCAGATGATAATTGCTGCAAGCAGACCATAACTTGCGGTCACATAACTCAAAATAAAATCCCTGTTCCCGTCCGGCATAAATCCCAGAAACTTCATTCCGCTGTCACCGATCCATTTTGCATTGTCTCTTACCGAATCCAACATCGATGAATAATACGCAAGACCATCACTGTCCATATAAAAACTTTGTACTCTTTCTATATAATATTCCAATGAACCCCGCATCAAAACCAAAGCCCCCAGGCCTCCAGCTGGAAATCCGAATACGACCAGTCCAATCATTATAAATGCTTTCTTCTTTGCAACCTGAAACCAGCCTTTTCCAATCCCGATCATAAGCACCACCAGCATGGACACAAACAACATCAGTGCCAATGGCATACGTGGAAGCCGGATGGCTATATAAACAGGTAACAGCATCCATACGATTGATTTCACAATTCCTGCATATCCCTCTCCATGATACTTATAAACAACCGCTGCATAAATGGGTACATACAGCATCAAAAGTGTATTTACTGCCACTATACTACTTCCTCCCATATG
>URYB01000173.1 GCA_900552085.1 uncultured Lachnobacterium sp. | reverse complement strand
CAAATACAGTCTCATAGACAGATCACTTGTGCCAAGAAGGGATGCCGTTTGGAAAAGTCCGGATATTCCGTTCAAAGACAGAAAAAGTGTTGTCAGCAGAATTTTATGAAAATGAGTACAGGAAAACTGACTGAGTACAGAGATTCCGTTCGTTACTTCCAGACAACCGGTAAGGACGAGTTTTTGAAAGGAACTTCCGTAAGGAATGTTTTGTGCGATTTCAGAAAAAATCGAAAACATCATAATATAACCACATATTTTTATTAATGTTTCGAATCCGTTTATGATACCGGCGTCAACGATTTGCATATTCAATTGAAATCTTGATGCCTTTTTTTCATGTACAAAGTGTTCTGTTTTCCCCAAGGATAACAAAACAAGGCATATGCAAAGAGGAATGCCATACAACAAAAGAAAAAACGGAACGACCGAAGAAAAGTGCAGCTGATTGACGAGGACGGAAGTGACGAACACCGGACTGAGATTGTTGGTAAAGCAGGCAAGGACTTGCGCTCTTTTTCGGGTAATTCGATGATGTTCATACAAATCTGCGGAAAGTTTGCTTCCGATTGGAAAACCAAAGAGAAATCCACAGAAAATGACATACCATTCTTCTGGTTGAATGCGAAGAAATCTGTGATCTTTTGTACGCGCAGAATGCGAGAATAAATTGGAATGCAGAATGATATAAGAAACAACAGAAAAAGGGAGCAGGGTTGGAAGAATCTGTTCAAACCACAGTGTAAGTCCCCTGCGGGATGCCATAAGTGCATTTTGAGGATAAATAAGAAAGTATAAAATCATAATAATAAGTAGAAAGATACAGCATAATTTTTTCATATTATAATTTATGACATTTAGGAGGTAACTATGATGAAATTAGAGAACTTATACCCGGAACGCGTTTTTTATTACTTTGAAAAACTTACAGAGATTCCACATGGATCCAGAAATACAAAGCAGATCAGCGATTATCTGGTTTCTTTTGCAAAGGAACATGACCTGAAATATTACCAGGATGAATTAAACAATGTGATCATTGTAAAAGAAGCTACAGAAGGATATGAAAATGCTGACGCAATTATTATTCAGGGCCATATGGATATGGTCTGTGAAAAGGAAAATGATTGTGACATTGACTTTATGAAGGACAGTCTGGATATTTTTGTAGATGGTGATTTCGTGAAAGCGAGAGGAACCACTCTTGGTGGGGATGATGGCATTGCTGTAGCTTATGCACTTGCAATTTTGGAATCCAAAGAAATGGCGCATCCAAAACTTGAAGTGATTATTACAGTTGACGAAGAGATTGGAATGCTTGGAGCGGCAGACATTGATCTTTCTATGATTACCGGACATAAAATGCTGAATATTGACAGCGAAGAAGAAGGACACTTCCTTACTGGATGTGCAGGAGGAATGTCATTGCATTCGAACATCCCGGTACAGAGAACTACACAAAAGGGACAAAAATTCAATCTGAAAATTACAGGTTTGGAGGGTGGACATTCCGGAGCTGAGATTGATAAGGAACGCGGAAATGCAAATGTTATCATGGGCAGAGTGTTGAAAGGAATTTTTGACCGTACACCATTTGGAATCATTTCACTTGCAGGAGGGCTTAAGGATAATGCAATCCCAAGAGAATGTGTTAGCGATATTTTAGTACCTGCTGAGAATGTTGGTGCTGTAAAAGAATATGTAAAGGAAATGGATGGTATCCTCAAAAATGAGTTTATGAGCTCGGATCCGGCAGTGACAGCCGTTTTGACCGATGAGGGAGAAGCAGAAGAACAGATTCTTGATTTTGGCTCTGTGAATCGTGTGATTTTCTATCTTCGTACCGTACCAAACGGCATTCAGAATATGAGTCAGGTTATGCATGGTCTGGTAGAAACTTCTTTGAATTTGGGAATTATGGAACTTCTTGAAGATCACCTGCATACCGTGTCATCGGTTCGAAGCAGTGTCGGAACACGCAAGACAGAATTGTGTGAGCGTGTGAATACTGTTGTTGAGATGGTTGGAGGCGAGACCGAGATTGAGGGTGCTTATCCGGCATGGGAATATCGCAAAGATTCTGACCTTCGCATGCAGATTGCAAAAGTATATGAAGAACTTTATCATACAGAGCCTGTATTTGAGACGATTCATGCAGGATTGGAATGTGGTCTGTTATCACAGAAAATTAAAGATCTTGATTGCGTAGCATTTGGACCGGATATTTTTGATATTCATACACCAAAGGAACGCCTGAGCATTTCATCGACTGCACGTGTCTGGGATATGCTGGTTGCATTTTTAAAAGAAGCAAAATAGAAATTATGAGGAAACTATGATTCGGTTAGATAAATTTCTTGCAGAAGCAGGTGTCGGAACAAGGACAGAAGTTAAGAAATTGATTAAGGCAAAAAAGGTTACGGTTGACGGAAAAATTGTTATCCGGCCGGAACAGAAAGTTAACACTACGGATGCCGTAAGCGTTGCCGGAAAAGCAATTGTTTACGAGAAATATTCTTATTATCTGTTTCATAAACCAGCCGGATGTGTAACGGCGCGGCAGGATTCCATGCATAAGACGGTACTGGATTATTTCCCGGAAGAACTTCAAAGAAATTTATCTCCGGTTGGACGGTTAGATAAAGATACGGAAGGATTACTTCTTCTGACAAACGATGGTGCGTTTAATCATTATCTGATGAGTCCGGCAAATCATGTGGCGAAGACCTATTATGCAGTTCTTGATTGTGAAGTTCCGGAAACAACGGTTAACCTGTTTGCGGAAGGCGTTGACATTGGAGATGACAAAAAAACACTTCCGGCAGAACTTCACATTTTGCATACAGAATCGGACGAGGAGACAGCAACCAAATATGCTGCGGAGTTAACAATCTGTGAAGGACGCTTTCATCAGGTGAAGCGTATGTTTGCAGCTGTTGGCTGTAAGGTTGTTTATCTGAAACGTATTCGTATGGGAAGCCTTACCTTGAAGGATCTGGAAAAAGGCACTTATCGGAAATTGACACAGGAAGAAATTAACCGGTTAAAAGAAAAAGAAGAGTAGAGAGGTTTTACATGTACGAAGGATATTTACCAATTTCAAAACAGGATATGATCGATCGGGGCATTGAACAGTTGGATTTTGTTTATGTATGTGGTGATGCCTATGTGGACCATCCATCCTTTGGACATGCAATCATTGCGCGTTTGCTCGAAGCACATGGTTATTCGGTCGGAATTATTTCACAGCCGGACTGGAAGGATGACAGTTCTATTTCCATTCTGGGGGTGCCAAGGCTTGGATTTCTTGTGTCAGCCGGAAATATGGATTCCATGGTAAATCATTATTCGGTTTCTAAAAAGAGAAGAAATGCAGATTCGTATACCCCGGGCGGTGTTATGGGAAAGCGTCCGGATTACGCAACGGTGGTTTATTGCAATCTGATTCGTCATACTTATAAGACAGTGCCGATTATTATTGGAGGTATTGAGGCGAGCCTTCGCAGACTTGCTCACTATGATTACTGGTCCAACAAAGTAAAACGTTCGATACTTCTGGATTCCGGTGCGGATATCATTTCCTATGGAATGGGAGAACGAAGCATTATTGAGATTGCGGATGCATTAAATGCCGGGATTGCGGTAAAAGATATCACCTTCATTGATGGAACAGTCTATAAGACAAAAAATCGTGATATTATTTATGATGCCATTGAACTTCCGGATTATGATGAAATAAAAGAAAATAAACGTTCGTTTGCACAGAGTTTTTACAAACAGTATTGCAATACCGATCCGTTTTCCGGCAAGCGTTTGTTTGAACCATATGGTGGAACGACCTATGTGGTCCAGAATCCACCGGCCAAGCCATTGAGTCAGGCTGAAATGGACGAAGTATATGCACTTCCGTATATGCGCAATTATCATCCTTCTTATGAGGCGGCAGGTGGCGTACCGGCCATCCGGGAAATTAAATTTTCCCTGATCAGCAACCGTGGCTGTTTTGGTGGATGCAGTTTTTGTGCATTGACGTTCCATCAGGGACGGATTATCCAGACGAGAAGCCACGAGTCGATTATAGAGGAAGCGAAGTTAATTACACAGGAACCGGATTTTAAAGGATATATTCACGATGTCGGAGGTCCGACTGCGAATTTCCGTGCGCCTGCCTGCAAAAAACAGATGACAAAAGGTGCATGTCCAACCAGACAGTGTCTGTTTCCAACCCCTTGTAAAAACCTTGAAGTAGACCATAAAGATTATATTGAATTGCTTCGAAAACTGCGTGAACTTCCTAAGGTAAAAAAAGTATTTATCCGTTCCGGTATTCGTTTTGATTATCTGATGTATGATAAGGATCACACGTTTTTACGTGAATTATGTGAGTATCATGTAAGTGGACAGCTAAAGGTTGCACCGGAACATATTAGCAATACCGTTTTGCAGAAACTAGGAAAGCCAAGCGTAGAAGTTTATAACAGCTTCGTAAAGGCTTACAAAGAGATGAATAAGAAGATTGGAAAGGAACAGTACCTCGTACCGTATCTGATGTCTTCTCATCCGGGATCCACTTTAAAAGAAGCAATTGAACTTGCAGAATATTTGCGGGATCTGGGTTATATGCCGGAACAGGTACAGGATTTTTATCCGACACCATCTACGATTTCTACCTGCATGTACTATACCGGCCTGGATCCAAGGACGATGGAACCTGTTTATGTTGCAACAAATCCACATGAGAAGGCAATGCAGCGTGCGCTGATTCAGTATCGTAATCCGAAAAATTATGATCTGGTCTATGAAGCTCTTATGAAAGCGGGAAGACAGGATCTGATCGGATTTGATAAAAACTGTCTGATTCGTCCGCGAAAGTTTGCATCCAAAGCAGGAGCACATCCACATAAGAGTGAGTCTGTAAAAGCAGGTGCAAACAGTAATCGTACTTATAAAGGAAAATATGCAGCAGATCGTCGCGGCGCAGAAGGTAAGAACAAGAAACCGGTTAAAAAGAAAACCATTCGTAACATTCATAAAAAGAAATAAAAATAAGGAAAGCATAGATTTTATGAGAGAATTTATCATTGGTTCGAACGAGGCACAGCAGCGTTTGGATAAGTACTTGAAAAAACTTTTGCCAAATGCCTCAACGGGCTTCTTATATAAGATGATGAGAAAAAAGAATATTACCTGCAACGGAAAAAAAGTTACGGGTAAAGAGTCACTGAAAAAAGGAGATACCATCCGGGTATTTTTCAGTGAAGAAACACTCACAAAATTTATGCGGGATGCAAAAGCATTACAGCAGGAATATGAAATGCTTCAGGGATTACCGATGAAAGGACTTAAAGTAATTTATGAAGATGAGGACATTCTGATTGCAGATAAGCCCTATAATATGCTTTCCCAGAAAGCGAAGGAAAACGATGTATCTGCCAATGAATATCTGCTCGGATATCTGATCCGCACGCAGGCCCTTCAACTGGAAGATTTTGAAGCGTTTCGTCCGTCTGTCTGTAACCGGTTGGACCGTAATACGACAGGGTTACTTTTGATGGGCAAATCCCTTAAAGGGTTGCAGGAACTTTCTGAAGGGTTAAAGGAACGTACCATCCATAAATATTATCGCGCAATCGTTGCGGGAGAAGTCCACAAGTCCGAGCATCTGGTCGGCTATTTGTCAAAAAATGAGAACAACAATGTAGTATCGGTAACAGAAAAAGAGACCGAAGGTTCATCGAAAATTGAGACTGCATATGAACCGGTGAAGGCAAATGCGGGTAAGACGTTATTGGAAATTCACCTGATTACAGGAAAGACACATCAGATTCGTGCGCATTTAGCATCAATCGGACATCCTATTATTGGAGATATGAAGTACGG
>URYB01000172.1 GCA_900552085.1 uncultured Lachnobacterium sp. | reverse complement strand
CACGAGGAAGAGACGGCGGAGTAGGAGGAGCAGCTGATCGCTTTGCGGCAGGAAGTCGCAGCATTGCAGCCGGTCAATGAATTGGAACGTTTGCAGAATCTGACATTTGAGCGTATTGCGCAGATGGCAGGAGCACAGAAACGACTGAGTGAATATCAGACACAGGCGGAACAGTTAAAGCATGAAATTGCGGATATGAAGGAAGGCACCTATATCAAACAGTTGCAGGAGCAGGAGCGCGGCCTAAAAGAAGCAATCCGGGAACTGGAAACCCAGAGCGGGGATGTTCAGGAAAAACACAATGAAAAAGAGCGAAAGCTCGGTGGCAAGGAGCGGGATATTCAGGACCGCACCGAAGAGTTAGAACTGCTGCAGGAAGGCTTTGTCCCGAATGAAGAACTGCAGACAGAGGTGCTTGAAGAGATTGAAAACGGCCACACGTATGCGTTGAGAAAAGAATCACTGGCAAAGAAAGCACAGCTGGAAAAAACGCAGGAAACAGAAGAAGAGGCGAGAGGAAGAGCGCGTACGAACTTCAATAAGACCTATCCGTCTTTCAACTTTGGAGGAATGGAAAAGGACAACCGTGTCTATGACGAACTGCTTGAACAGTCAAGAAACAATTTTGAGCCGGAGTACAAAAAACAGTTTGATGACCAGTACCAGCTCGTATATAAGATGTTACGTGAAAATGTTATTGCAACGATTCACAGTGAAATCAAAGGTGCCAAAAGACACCGCAGGGAGATCAATGCGCTCCTTGCAAAAATTTCATTCTCCGACAGTATTTACCAGATTGATATTTTACCGACGGATGATGAGAACCGCCAGTTCTATGAGATGCTTACCGCAGAAGAACTGGATATGAAAGTGATGGATCGTGATCTGGATGGACAGATAAGTTTTGGGGAGGACGCGTTCTACCAGAAATACGAGACACAGATCCGACGTCTGACGGACAAGTTCATGCCGCCGGTGGATGAGGATGCATCGAACCGTGACAAGCATCGCAAAGAGATGGAAAAATACGCGGATTACCGTACCTATCTGAAATTCAGCATGTACGAACAGTCGGAAGACACGGACGGAAACATCAAGAAAAATTATGTCGATGATATGGCAGGAAGAGATTCCGGCGGTGAGGGACAGAACCCGAAATACGTTGCATTGTTTGCAGGTTTTGCCATGCTTTATATGCAGCAGAGCAACCGCGAGTCAAAGATCCGCCTTGTGCTTTTGGATGAGGCTTTTTCCAAGATGGACAAGGAGCGAAGCGAAGTCTGCCTGCATTATGCAAGACAGCTTGGGCTGCAGCTTGTGGTCTGTGTGCCGGATGAACGTCTGCAGTCACTGATTCAGAATGTGGATTGCGTCTATGCATTCCGCAGACTCAAGAACCGCATTTCGATGATTCATATTAATAAGGGGGATTACTTGAAGATGTTAGAGGGCGACAGCGAGAATTAAGTATTGCTGACGCAGAAAAAATAAAAAGGAGAAGGTTATGTTCAATTATCAGGGAATCTTACAGTTCAAAGGGAAATGGCGCGATTATCAGGCGCGGGTATTGCAGAATGCAGGAAAGTATCTGTCCGATGGAAGAATCCATATTGTGGCAGCACCGGGATCCGGCAAGACAACGCTTGGTATCGAGCTGATCCGCAGATTAAATGAAAAGGCGCTTGTGCTGACACCGTCCATTACCATTCGGGAGCAGTGGGTGGCACGTATCGCGGAGGCTTTTCTCTGCGAAGGTATCAATCCGGACGATTATCTGTCGCAGAGTCTGAAGGAGCCAAAGGCAATCACAGTTGCAACCTATCAGTCACTGCACAGTGCCATGACCCGCGGAAAAGATACGGGAGAAGTATCTGCAGATGGTGAGAACGATACGGATGATACTGGCAATGCTGCGTCCATTTCCGCAGCCGGAGCAAACAGTACCGGCAAAACCGAGGACTACAAGGAATTTGATCTCGTAGCAACAATGAAAGTTGCGGGCATCGGAGTGCTTTGTCTCGACGAATGTCATCATCTGCGCAGCGAGTGGTGGAAAGCACTGGAAGATTTCAAAAATCAGCTTGGCAATCTCCGCATTATTGCACTGACCGCGACACCGCCTTACGATTCCACGCCGGCGATGTGGAACCGCTATATGAATATGTGCGGGGAAATTGATGAGGAGATAACGATTCCGGAGCTGGTAAAAGAGGGAAGTCTTTGTCCGCATCAGGACTATGTTTATTTCAACTATCCGACAAAAGAAGAAGAACAGGAAGTAAAAAGTTTCGAGGAGAGAAGCCGCGCAATGGTGGCAGAGTTAAAGCAGGACACGCAGCTTTGGCAGACCATGCTTGGCAATCCGGTTGCACCGGCGATGACGGTGGATGCGATGGAGCAGCTTCTGCAGGAGTTCCTTTATGATGACACGGATGCCTATCCATGTGAGAAGGAGTATCGTGAGAGTGTGATTGACCGTCTGAAATCCCAGGGTCTGATCGATAAGAAGAAAGTCATGCTGGCAGCGAATCCGGCAGTCGAAAAGATGCTTACAACATCGCTTGGAAAATGCAACAGTATCCGTGACATTGTTTTCCATGAATATGCTGCAACCGGAAAAGAGTTACGTCTTCTCGTTCTGACCGATTATATTCGCAAAGAACACGAAAAGAATATTGGAGATCCGCAGAAGGATGTGACGGCACTTGGCGTGCTGCCGTTCTTTGAGATGCTGCGAAGAGAAAATGAAGCACAGAAAAAGGATATTCGGCTTGGCGTGCTGTGCGGAACGATTGTGATCATTCCGGCAGAGGCAAGGGAAGCATTGGAGCAGGAAATCGCAGATACCGGGAAGGTGAATTTCGCTCCGGTGGGAAATTTCGGAGAAAATGATTACATCAAAGTGACGGCGGTGGGCGATGCGCATTTCCTGACCGGAGCCGTGACCAACATCTTTACCAAAGGCTATATGCAGGTGCTGATTGGAACAAAATCGCTGCTGGGAGAAGGCTGGGATTCGCCTTGTATCAATTCCCTGATCCTGGCAAGTTTTGTAGGTTCCTTTATGCTCAGTAACCAGATGCGCGGACGCGCGATCCGTGTGTTTAAGGATGTGCCGGACAAGACGAGCAACATCTGGCATCTGGTGTGTCTGCGCCCGTGGAACGAGGCGCAGGCAGACAATGAGATCAGCGAGGATTTTTCACTTTTGTCCCGCCGTATGGAACATTTCCTTGGACTGCATTACACCGAGGACGTGATCGAAAGCGGTATCAGCCGTCTGTCGATTATCCAGTCGCCGTTCGATGAGGAACATGTACGTTCGATGAATCAGCAGATGCTGGCGCTTTCCGGACAGCGGCAGACGTTAAAAGAACGCTGGCAGAGAGCATTGACAATCACAAAGAAGATGCAGATTGCGGATGAGACACAGGTAGATGCGTCCGTTGTGCCGACGACGGTATATGACCAGGAGAAAAAAGAAGAGAAAAAGGCGGCAGCCGTCACACTTGCGGCAGCAGTTGCCACGGGACTTGTCTGGTCACTTCCAGCAGTATTCCCGCTGGCGTTTGGTGTAAGCGCGCTGGCATTTCTTGGAAAGACACTGGCAAAAAGAAGAAAAGCCAAGGCAATGGGCACGGCAGTAAAACGCCTGAATGCTTTTGGGGATGGAATAGCCAAGGCGATGAAAGAGCAGCATCTGTTGGAAGACGGCAGAGCCAGTGTTGCGGCGGAAGAAAACGGACCGGATGAACAGACGGTATATCTTGTCGGAGGCAGCAGTCGTGACCGTGCGCTTTTTGCCCAGTGCGTCAGTGAGTTTTTCGGACCGATCAATCAGCAGAGATATCTTCTGGTAAAGCCAAAGAAGCATGATGGGGCAGATGGTATCTATGCGGTGCCGGAAATTTTCTCGAAGAAAAAAGAAGATGCACAGCTGTTCGCTTCGTGCATGGAACCTTACATGGGAACCTACGAACTGATGTATACAAAGAATGATCCGGGGAAAAAGGTACTTATGGAGGGGCGCATGAAATCACTTTCAAGTCAGAAAAATAGCTGTATTTGTAAGAAAAAGGTTAAAAATGCGTTAAAATAATAATAATTATACGAAAATTTGCGAAGTAACTAGGAATTTTATCCTACATATGATAGGATAGTTTTATAACAAAAATGTAATATGAAGGGGGATACTTTTATGGCAAAAGAACTAGTTGCAATGTTACTTGCCGGAGGCCAGGGTTCCAGACTCTATGCATTGACACAGAAACTTGCAAAACCAGCAGTACCGTTTGGTGGAAAGTACAGAATTATCGATTTTCCACTCTCCAATTGTGTAAATTCAGGTATTGACACTGTGGGAATTTTAACCCAGTATCAGCCGTTTGTTTTGAATGAGTATATCGGCAATGGTCAGCCGTGGGATCTTGACCGTCTTTATGGTGGTGTACATGTACTTCCACCGTATCAGAAGGCGTCCGGATCGGACTGGTACAAGGGAACTGCGAACGCAATTTATCAGAATATCGCATTTATTGAGCGTTATGATCCGCAGTATGTCATCATTTTGTCAGGAGACCAGATTTGTAAGCAGGATTACAGTGATTTCCTTGAATTTCATAAGGAAAAGGGTGCGGAATTCTCCGTTGCGGTCATGGAAGTTCCATGGGAAGATGCGTCCCGTTTTGGACTGATGGTCGCAGATGAAAATGACCGTATTACAGAGTTTCAGGAGAAGCCAAAGAATCCAAAGTCGAATCTGGCTTCTATGGGAATCTACATATTTAACTGGGATATTTTAAAGAAATATCTGATTGAAGATGAAAACGATCCGAATTCAGAGAATGATTTCGGTAATAATATTATTCCAAACCTTCTTCGCGATAACCGCAAGATGTATGCTTATCACTTTAACGGATACTGGAAAGATGTAGGAACAATCCCATCTCTCTGGGAGGCAAACATGGAAGTCCTCGATCCGGAGCACAGTGGAATCAACCTTTTTGATGAGAACTGGAAGATTTACAGCAGAAACAGTGGAATGACCGGTCATCGTATCGGTGAAGATGCAATCGTGGAAGAGTCGATGGTGACCGATGGTTGCAACATACAGGGAACGGTAAAACATTCTGTTTTGTTTTCCGGTGTAACCGTTGAGAAAGGTGCAGTAGTAGAAGATGCTGTTGTCATGGGGCGGACAACCATTAAGTCCGGTGCAATTGTAAAGCATTGTATTCTTGCAGAGAATGTTGTGATTGAAGAGAATGCAGTCGTTGGACAGAAGCCGGCAGATGGCAGCGTGGGAGAAGTTGCAACCGTAGCTTCCAATGTTACCATCGGAAAGAATGCCAAGATTGGACCGAATGCAATGGTATATGAAGACGTGAAGGAGGGCGAGCAGCATGATTAGTTCAAAGGCAGAGGCACTGGGAATTATTTTCCCAAACAGTTATGATTCCTTAGTACCGGATTTAGTGTCGGAGCGTTTGATGGCTTCCATTCCATTTGCCAGCAGATACCGTATGTGCGATTTTATGATTTCCTCTATGGTACACTGTGGCATTGACAATATTTCTATTTTAGTACGTAAGAATTATCACTCACTGTTGGATCACCTCGGCAATGGCCGCGAGTGGGATCTGGCAAGAAAAAATGGTGGATTGAACATTGTTCCTCCGTTTGCAGAAAAACAGATCAAGGTGTTCTCCGGAAGAATCGAAGCGTTAGAGAGTATCCGCGGATATCTGATGAAACAGACAGAAAAATATGTGATTCTCAGTGATGCCAATATGGCGGTGAACTTTGATTTTAATACATTATTGGATGCTCATATTAAGAGTGGCGCGGATGTTACGATTGTATACCGCAAACCGGCGAGTCCACAGTCTCT
>URYB01000171.1 GCA_900552085.1 uncultured Lachnobacterium sp. | reverse complement strand
ACTTAAATCCGTAAATCATCGCTATCTTGATGTTAATATTAAGATGCCGAAAAAACTGAATTTTTTCGAGAGTTCGATTCGTGCACTACTCAAGGAATATATCGAACGCGGAAAAGTAGATGTCTATATCACGTATGAAGATTATACGGAAGACAATTATGCGTTAAAATATAATGCTTCTCTGGCTGCACAGTATTTGAATTATCTGAACAGTATGGCGGAAGAATTCGGACTTGAGAATGATATCAGGGTCAGCAATCTGTCCCGCTATCCGGATGTCCTGGTTATGGAAGAACAGGATGTGGATGAAAAGGAATTATGGGATGGACTGGAACATGCATTGCGCGGCGCATGCGAACAGTTTGTAGCAAGCCGCATCAAAGAGGGTGAGAACCTGAAAGGCGATCTCATAGACAAGCTTGACGATATGATTTCTTATGTTGATTTCATTGAAAAACGATCTCCGAAGATTATGGAAGAGTATCGCAGAAGGCTTGAGGATAAGATCAAAGAGATTCTTGGCGATCGACAGATGGATGATGGACGCATCGCAACTGAAGTTACCATCTATGCGGATAAGATTTGTGTAGATGAGGAGACCGTGCGTTTGCGAAGCCATATCAATACAACAAAAGATACTTTGCTAGAAGGTGGTTCGATCGGGCGTAAGCTTGATTTTATTGCACAGGAGATGAACCGTGAAGCAAACACGATTCTTTCCAAAGCAAACAATATAGAAATTTCAGATACAGGAATCAATTTGAAAACCAGCATTGAAAAAGTGCGGGAACAGATTCAAAATATTGAATAGAGGAAGTTACAGATGGAAAACAAAGGTAAGTTAGTTGTTATTTCCGGATTTTCCGGAGCCGGAAAAGGAACTCTTATGAAGGCTTTGATGAAGGAATATGGTGATTCGTATGCGCTGTCTGTATCAGCGACAACGAGAAACCCGAGACCCGGCGAAATGGATGGGGTGGATTATTTCTTTGTCACCAGAGATAAGTTTGAACAGATGATAGCGGAAGACGCTCTGATCGAGTATGCACAGTATGTTGGAAATTATTATGGAACCCCAAAGGAATATGTGCAGCAACAGTTAGATCTTGGAAAAAATGTAATCCTTGAAATCGAAATACAGGGAGCTTTGAAAATTAAAGAAAAATTCCCGGATACGGTATTAATGTTTGTGACAGCGCCGGATGCCAATGAATTAAAAAATCGTCTGGTAGGACGTGGCACTGAGACCCCGGAAGTGATCGCTGCGCGGTTATCACGTGCATGTGAGGAATCCATGGGGATGGAAAAATATGATTATTTAGTGATAAACGATACGATTGAGAATGGTATTTCCCTGATCAATCGTCTCATCTGTGATGAGAGGTCCGGAAATATAGAAAACAATCGTGCACATCGTGTATCTGCTAATATAGATTTTATTAATAAAATGAGAGAAGAGCTTTCAGGCTTTTCGAAAGGAGAATGAATATGATACATCCATCATACGTAGAATTAATGAAAGTTGTTAACGACGGTGTAGAAATCGGTGAGGAACCAGTAGTAAACAGCCGTTATTCCATCGTTCTTGCTACAGCAAAGCGTGCAAGACAGATTATTGCAGGCGCAGAACCATTGATTGATAATCCAAAATGCAACAAACCTCTTTCAATTGCAGTTGAGGAGCTGTATCGCGGTGCAGTTAAGATTCAGTCTGAGGAAGAAGAAAATAATTAGAAAGAAAGTAAGGGGGAGTGACAACGGTCATTCCCTTTTTCAAGTGAGAGGTACTATGAAATTATTATTTATTTCACTTGGGTGTGATAAAAACCTTGTAGATTCCGAATATATGATCGGTATGTTGACGAATCATGGCATTGAACTGACAGATGATGAAACAGAAGCGGACATTATAATTGTCAACAGCTGCTGTTTTATTGGTGATGCAAAAGAGGAGAGCATTAACACGATCCTTGAGATGGCACAACAGAAAAAGACGGGCAAATGCCGTTCGCTGATAGTTACCGGTTGCCTGACACAGCGCTATCAGGAAGAGGTTAAACAGGAAATCCCGGAAGTGGACGCAATTCTTGGAACGAATTCCTATGATTCCATCTGGGATGCTGTCAAAGAAACCTTAGATGATAAATTTTACGAGAATTTCCATACATTGACGGGACTTCCACATGTGGATACCAAGCGTACGATTACGACCGGTGGCCACTTTGCATATTTGAAAATTGCAGAGGGCTGTAATAAGAACTGTACGTACTGTGTGATTCCGTCTGTCCGTGGCCGTTATCGTAGTGTTCCATTGGAAGAACTGGTTGCATCTGCGAAGGAACTGGTTGCCGGTGGTGTAAAGGAACTGATTCTCGTTGCACAGGAGACGACATTATATGGAGTAGATCTGTATGGAGAAAAAAGCCTGCACAAATTGCTGGATGCGTTAAATGAGATCCCGGGATTGTTCTGGATTCGTATTATGTATTGCTATCCGGAAGAAATCTATGAGGAACTGATTGATGCAATGATTCGTGATAAGAAAGTATGCCATTATCTGGATATGCCGATTCAACATTGCAATGACAGTATTTTACAGCGTATGGGACGCAAAACAAACAAAAAGGAACTGACCGCAAGAATTGAACATTTACGGGAACGGATTCCGGATATTACGCTTCGCACGACTCTGATTTGCGGGTTCCCGGGTGAAACCCAGCAGATGCATGAGGAACTGATGCAGTTTGTAAATGATATGGAATTTGACCGTCTGGGCGCATTTACGTATTCTGCCGAAGAAGGAACACCGGCAGCGGAAATGCCGGACCAGATCGACGAAGAACAGAAGGCGGACTGGCAGGCTGATGTCATGGAACTTCAGGAAGAAGTGATCTTCGATAAAAACGATTCCATGAAAGGAACGGAGCTTTATGCGTTTATCGAGGGGAAAGTTGCAGATGAAAACGCTTATGTTGGTCGTACATATCGGGATGCTCCGAATGTAGACGGCTATATTTTTATCAATACCGATGAAGAACTTATGACTGGTGATGTGGTCAAAGTTCGGGTTACCGGTGCTTATGAATATGATCTGATAGGAGAAATAATATGAATTTACCAAACAAACTGACGCTTTTTCGCGTTGTACTGATTCCATTTTTTGTTTTCTTTTTATTAGCTCCATATTTTGAGGGCTATGGAAACTATATTGCAGTTGCAATTTTTATCGTGGCAAGTATTACGGATTTTCTCGATGGAAAAATCGCCAGAAAATACAATCTTGTCACGAATTTCGGAAAGTTTATGGATCCACTTGCGGATAAACTTCTTGTATGTTCTGCATTGATCTGTCTGATCCAGCTGGAATTAATTACGGCATGGGTTGTAATTATCATCATTGCACGTGAGTTTATTATCAGCGGATTCCGACTTGTTGCATCGGACAATGGTGTGGTCATCGCTGCAAGCTACTGGGGAAAATTCAAGACTGCTTTCCAGCTGCTGACGGTAATTGTTCTTATTTTAAATATTCCGAATAAAGTATTTACAATACTTGGAACTGTATTGATTTATGTATCACTTGCACTTACTGTTATTTCGCTGATTGACTATATTGCGAAAAACAAAGATGTGCTGAAGGATCAAAAGTAAGATGACAGTATATGATTTACTAAATAAATATCAGATGACGGTTACGACCGCCGAAAGCTGTACGGGAGGTCTCGTGGCTTCCGGATTGGTGGATCTTGCAGGAATCTCTGCCTTTTTTAAGGAAGGGTATGTGACTTATGCACCGGAAGCAAAGGAACGAATCCTTGGCGTACCAAAAGAAGTGATTGCGCAGTATGGTGTGGTAAGTGAACAGACTGCCGCAAAAATGGCTGAAGGCGTAGCGAGAGTCGCAAATGCCGATACAGCAATTGCAACGACCGGTGTTGCCGGACCGGACGGTGGAACAAAGCAGACTCCGGTTGGGACGGTCTGCTTTGGCTGTTTTGTTAAAAACAGGACATACACTGTGTGCAAACGCTTTGAAGGAAATCGTGCGCAGGTGCGACAGCAGGCTGCTGATTTTGCACTTGATTATCTGAAAGAATGTATTCACATATTTGAAAATAGCTGTGAAATGGAGAAAAAAGTATGAGAATTATAGCTGGTACAGCGAGGAGCCTTCCGTTGAAGACCATTGAGGGGATGGATACCCGCCCTACAACCGATAAAATCAAAGAGACATTATTTAATATGCTGCAAATTGATGTGCCGGGATGTTATTTCCTTGATTTGTTTGCCGGAAGCGGACAAATCGGATTGGAAGCTTTGAGCCGCGGGGCTGCATACAGCGTGTTTATAGAAAATAACCGTAAAGCGGCAAAATGCATTGAAGATAATATTGCATTTACAAAATTTGATAAAGTTTCAAAACTTCTGACAACCGATGTGATCAGCGGACTTCATAATCTCGAAGGAAAATATACATTTGATATTATTTTTATGGATCCACCTTATCGCCAGGGGCTGGAAGAAGATGTTTTACGTTTCCTTTCAAAATCAGACATACTCAAACCGGATACAAAGATTATCGTAGAGGCATCTCTGGATACGGATTTTTCCTATTTGGATGAACTTGGTTTCGATGTTTTGAAGTTTAAGAAATATAAAACGAATATGCATGTATTCATACAAAAGAGATAGGAGATTTGACATAGTATTATGAAAAGGGCAATCTATCCGGGAAGCTTTGATCCCGTGACATTTGGACATATGGATATCATTACACGGTCGGCGCAGATCGTGGATGAACTGGTCGTTGGAGTGCTGAATAACAGTGCAAAAAATTCGTTGTTTTCTTTAGAAGAACGTGTTAGTATGATTAAAGAGATGACGAAGGACATGCCGAACGTAAAAGTGGCATCTTTTGATGGTTTGCTGGTTGATTTCATGAATGAAATTGATGCGACAATCATTGTTCGCGGACTGCGTGCTGTTACTGATTTTGAATATGAGTTACAGATTGCACAGGCAAATCATGTACAGGATTCTAAGATCGAGACGATTTTTTTGACAACAGATCTTAGATATTCTTATTTGAGTTCGACGATTGTTAAGGAATTTGCTTCCTACGGTGGAGATATTTCGAACTTCGTTCCGGAGTGTTTCATTGATAGAATATATAAGAAATACCAGATTAAATAAGGAGATTTTTAATTATGAGTAGCAAGATGGAACAGATTATCGAAGAAATTGAAGAATATATTGATGGATGTAAGTTTCAGCCATTATCAAGCACAAAAATTATTGTAAACAAAGAGGAACTGGAAGAATTGATCGCAGAATTGCGCGCAAAGACTCCGGAAGAAATTAAGCGTTATCAGAAAATTATCAGCAATAAAGAGGCAATTCTTGCAGATGCACAGTCAAAAGCAGACCAGATTATCGCACAGGCACAGGTACAGACCACGGAGCTTGTCAGTGAGCATCAGATTATGCAACAGGCGTATGCGCAGGCAAATGAAGTTGTCATGATCGCAACCAAGCAGGCACAGGAAATTCTTGACAATGCTACAAATGAAGCAAATGAAATCCGTATGGGTGCGATGGGATATGCCGATGATCAGCTGCGCAGTATCGAAGATGTATTGACCAATTCCATTGAGACTTCCAAAGCGCGCACAGAAAGTCTGGTTAACGCATTGCAGGGATTCCTTGATGTTGTGACACAGAATCGCTTACAGTTGTTCCCGGCCGACGAAGAAGAAAATGAGCAGGATGCAGAGAAAACTGAGACAGAAAGCAATACATCAGAGAAAACAGAGGCATCCGGAGCTACAGAGGAACCGGAGATTACCAATATTTCTCTCTCAGACGAGGATTCCGAGGAATAGGAAAACAGTAGCAATCGCCATGATGGCGGAGACAAGTAATAGTTTCATTTT
>URYB01000170.1 GCA_900552085.1 uncultured Lachnobacterium sp. | reverse complement strand
ATATTTAAACACAACCTTTTTTGCATTAAAAAACCCCCAAAAAAAAAAAAGGCCCCCAATGACCGCCTCTAACGCATCTGACAAAATGGATTTGCGCTTTCTGCCCCCAGTCATATCCTCGCCATTGCCAAGATACAGATAATCTCCAAGATGAATTGCTTCCGTACACAATGCAAGTGTCGGCTCGCAAACAATGCTCGCGCGCAGCTTTGTCAGCTCTCCCTCCGGTTTCTGTGGATAATTCTTATATAGAAAATCACTTGATATGATCTCAAGTACCGCATCTCCCAAAAACTCCAGACGTTCGTTATCTGATAATTTTTTCATATGCTTCTCATTGGCATAAGAACTGTGTGTCAAAGCCTGAACCAGCAAATGCTCATTTTGAAACTGATATCCGATTTCCTTTTGAAATGTCTTAATATCTGCCACGATGTTTTCCTTTCCTGCTTGATTTAAAAGAAGGAGTCCTCTCATCGGACTCCTTACACATTCTTAGTTATTATTCAGTGCACTCTTAATCTGCTCAACTGCATCCGCTACTGTAACAATTTTCTCAGCCTGCTCATTTGGAATCTCGATATCAAATTCTTCCTCAAGACCCATAATAATCTGGAACACATCCAGAGAATCAGCTCCAAGATCATCAATAAATGTTGTATCCATTGTGATCTCATTCTCATCTACATTTAACACTTCCACAATAATCTGTTTTAATTTTTCGAATTCCATAACTTTTCCTTCCTTTCTATTGTTCGTTTTCCTGTGCGTCAACAATTCTTTCTTTGATGATTCCGTTAATATTTTCTTCACGGAATGTCACGCACTGATAAATGGAATTTGTAATTTCTTTTGCCTTGGAGCTTCCGTGTGTCTTCACAACCAGACCATTCAGTCCAAGAAGGGGCGCTCCACCATATTCACTGGCATCAAAATCTTTCAATGTCTTCTTGAGCGCCGGCAGTGCAAGCGCAGCTCCAATCTTACTCTTTAAGGTACTCATTAGTCCATGCTTGATGGCTCCAACCAATGTGGAGCTGAGTCCCTCATATAATTTAAGGATTACGTTTCCGACAAAAGCCTCACATACGATAACGTCTGCTCCACCATGTGGAATCTCACGTGCTTCGATGCTTCCGACAAAATTAATGTCCTTACAGTCGCGAAGCAGTGGAAATGTCTCCTTAACCAAAGCATTGCCCTTCTCTTCTTCCGCACCAATATTGACAATTGCCACACGCGGATTTTTCACACCGACAACGTTCTCCATATAAATAGAACCCATCTGTGCAAACTGAAGTAAATGTTCCGGACGCGCATCTACATTTGCGCCACAGTCAATCAGAAGTGAAACGCCGGACTCTGTCGGAATCAGTGGCGCCAATGGCGGACGACGGGTTCCTTTTATTCTGCCGACAATCGTCTGTCCTCCTACGAGCACAGCACCAGAACTTCCTGCCGAAACAAAAGCATCTGCTTCTTTTTGTTTTACCATATTCATAGCAACCACCATAGATGACTGCTTCTTTTTGCGAATTGCCTGTACGGGTGGCTCCGCCATCTCAATAACTTCCGGTGCCTCCACAATCTCAATTCTGTCCTTCGGATACGGATATTTGTTCAATTCTTCCTGTACAACATCTGTCTGTCCTACCAGATAGACTTTGATGTCCTCACGGGAAGTAACCGCATCCACCGCTCCCTTGACAATCTCTGCGGGCGCATTGTCTCCACCCATCGCATCGAGAGCTACCTTCGTAATAGTCTGCATGGTTTCTTCCTCCTTATGCATCTATTAGAAATAGTACTATATATCATTTCATAAATCAACGATAAATTTATTGGATTTCACGTTAATTTTGGGTTATTTTGTAATCAGCTCCGAGTCATCACTTCGGACAAAAAAATCAAGAGCCCGACGCTTGCGTCGAACTCTTGATTCTTTCATGTTCATCCTTAATTAATCCTGTGGAATGATCTCTTTTTTGTTATAAGATCCACAGTTCTTGCATACTCTGTGAGGCATCATTAATTCGCCGCACTTGCTGCACTTTACTAAGGTTGGAGCAGACATTTTCCAGTTTGCTCTTCTCTTATCTCTTCTTCCCTTAGAAGATTTATTCTTTGGACAAATTGACATTTGTTTACACCTCCTTAAACTTGTTAAATATATCTTGGATTGCTGCCATTCTTGGATCAAGCTCTGTTCTCTGGCAACTGCAGTCTCCCTTATTCAAGTTCATACCGCAGACTTTGCAAATTCCTTTGCAATCATCCTTGCACAGAACTCTCATTGGCCAGTTCACCAAAATCTCGGCGTAGACAAGTTTATCTACATCCAGTTCAAACCCAATCAGGTAATCCGGTTGTTCCATCTCATCATCCACAAGACCATCTTCTTCTATGCGAAGCTTCTTATCAATGTCGAAATGGATCGGTGTCCGAACTTCTTCAAGGCACCTTGCACACGGAATCATAACTTCGATATCTACCGTACCGCTGATGAACACAGTTGCATTCTCCTCGTTACAGATATGAAGCGTTACCGGTGCTTTGCTGATGATAGGAAAATTTCCTAACCTGGAACGAAACGCATCAAGTGTAATTTCCGCTTCCTGTGTCAGCTCCTTGTTTATGGATTTCGTAATCATTGAAATATCAATATTCACAGTATTCTCCTATTCACACCTAACCAATTATACATATGGTATCTTTGTTTGTCAACAAATTTTTACAACTATTTGCAAGTATTTTTACTTTACACCATTTTCTTACTTAACGAGTGCAACTGTCTCGCGGCAGATTGCAAGTTCCTCGTTGGTAGGAATCACGCATACAGTCACTTTTGAATCCGGTGTGGAGATAACCTCTTCTACACCACGGACATTATTTTTCTCTTTGTCGATTTCGATTCCAAGGTATCCGAAGTATGCAAGAATTTTCTCACGGATGAAAGATGTGTTCTCACCGATACCTGCAGTAAAAGCGATTGCATCTACTCCGTTCATTGCTGCTACATATGCTCCGATATATTTTGCTACACGGTAAGCAAATACCTCACATGCATCGATTGCTCTCGGGTTGCCCTCATTGTAAGCAGCCTCAAGATCACGGAAGTCACTGGATACACCGGACATTCCTTCTACACCGGACTTCTTGTTGAGTACTTCCATCATTCCGTCGATGTCAAGATTCTCTTTCTTTGCAATAAACTCCATGATAGCAGGATCGATATCACCGGAACGTGTTCCCATAACAAGTCCCTCAAGTGGAGTCAGTCCCATGGATGTATCAACACACTTACCATTTACCACTGCGGAAATGGATGCTCCGTTTCCGAGATGTGCAACAATAATCTTGGAATTGTTCAGATCCAGATTCAAGAACTCTGCACAACGCTTGGATACAAAACTGTGGCTTGTTCCATGGAAACCATATCTTCTTACTTTGTATTTCTCATAATATTCGTATGGCAGGCCATAAAGATATGCTTTTCTAGGCATTGTCTGATGGAAAGCAGTATCAAACACACCAACCATCGGTACATTTGGCATCAGTTCCTGACATGCACGGATACCGATTAAGTTTGCAGGGTTATGAAGTGGTGCAAGTTCGTTACACTCTTCTACCTTCGCAAGTACTTCTTCATTTAAAACTACAGACGCAGCAAATTTCTCGCCACCATGCACTACACGGTGTCCTACTGCATCAATCTCACTTAAATCCTTTACCGCACCACTCTTTGGATTGTGCAGTGCTGTAAGAACCATCTGAATGGCTTCTTTATGTGTTGGCATAGGAGCTTCGGTAATCTCCTTGTCCATTCCTTCTTTCTGATATACGAGTCTTCCATCGATACCGATTCTTTCACATAAGCCCTTGGCAAGTACCTCTTCTGAATCTGAGTTGATCAGCTGATACTTAAGGGAAGAGCTTCCACAATTGATTACTAATACGTTCATTTGCATTCTCCCTTGTCAATTTAGTTTGTGATTTTACACAACAATCTGTCCCTATTATAAACATATTTCTGCCCGCATACAAGTGGAAATATTGGAAATTATATGCTATGATTCTAAAAAAAAACAAAGGGGACAATTATGAAAGTCGCAGGCGTCATTGCAGAATACAATCCATTCCATAACGGACACAAATATCAGCTGGAACAGATCCGTCAAAAAACAAAAGCGGACTATATCATCGTTGCGATGAGTGGAGATTTTCTGCAGCGGGGCGTCCCTGCCCTGACGGACAAATATACCCGTGCCCGGATGGCATTATCTGCTGGTGCAGATCTTATACTGGAACTTCCTGCGGTATGGGCAACTTCTTCCGCAGAATATTTTGCCGCAGGCGGTGTCGCACTCCTCGGAAAGACCGGTGTTGTCGATCATCTCTGCTACGGATGCGAGACGGTGGATACCGATCTGTTTCATGCGATTGTCTCTGTTCTTTCTGAAAATCTTTCCGTAAACCCTTCTGCGGGTTCCGGAAAATTTCAGAAATATCTCTCTTCTCTTTTAAAAAGCGGAGCGTCTTTTCCAGCCGCACGCAGCCAGGCAGTCGCTGCCTGTCTGCCGGATATCCCTTCCGGGACGATTTCTGCCTTTTTGTCTTCGCCCAACAATATTTTAGGATTGGAATATGAGAAAGCACTCCTCCGATGGAATCAGGAACAGAAGGCCTCTGTTTCTTTTTCTGGCAGACAAATATCCGGAATTCCGTTGCAGCGTGTCGGAGAAGGCTACCACAGTAACCGGATGGATGGAAGCTTTGCCTCCGCTACGGCAATTCGAAGCACCCTTTTTTCCACATGTTCCACCGATATCTCTTCTAAAAAATCCGGTCCAGCTACATCTGCTTTGGCACAAATCCGGTCCCAGATGCCGGCGGAATCCTTTTCGATTTTAGAAGCAAACGGCTTGGGTTCCCTGTTGGATACCGATGACTTTTCCGATGCACTCTATACAAAGCTGCTGTTGTATCAGCATTGTGGATACGAAAAATTTGCCGATTGCAGCCGCGAGCTGTCGTGCAAGATACAAAAATATCTGCATCAGTTTGTGTCTTTCTCCCAGTTTGCGTCTCTGTTAAAAAGCAAAGAGATTACGTACACGCGTATCTGTCGCGTGTTTTTACACATACTTTTAAATATCATGCAGGAAGATTATGCTGTTTCTTCCATTAACGAACGCATCTCCTATCTGCGGGTGCTTGGTTTCCGAAGAGATTCTGCGCCTCTTCTTTCTGCAATCAAAAAAGAAGCATCCGCCCCTTTGATTACCAAAGTTGCTGATGCTTCCCATGTACTTTCCGACGACCTTTTCTGGCAGCATGACTTATTCTCTGCCGATCTCTATCGCGGAATTTCATCCATCCATCAGAAGCTTACACTGCCGAACGAATATCAGCATCCGCTCGTAATTGTATAAGCATTCCTGTATGCATTTTTAAAGTTCCATAATGATTTCTCTTGCCAGACTCTCTTCGATTGGTTTGGCAAATACGCCCGGTGCGAATTCCACCACATCACCAATTCCCTTCTGTAATACAAAACGAAGTTTTCCATCACGTACTTTCTTATCGGTATAGAGTTTGCGCACAAGTGCCTCTCTGTCTATGTAATCCGGAATATGTGTCGGAAGTCCCGCACGGTCATACAATGCGATCACGCGCTCCGCTTCTTCCTCAGACATATAGCCAAGTCTTGCAGAAAGCATAACTTCTGCCGCCATGCCAATGCCAAGTGCTTCTCCGTGAAGAAGCTGGTAATCGCTGACAGTCTCGATTGCACGTCCAACCGTATGTCCCAGATTCAGTACTTCACGCAATCCGCTCTCGCGCTCGTCTTTCATTACGATATTATACTTAATTTTGCAGTTGTTCTCTGCGATATATTCACAGGCAAACTTCTGGAAGCTGAATATATCATCTAAATGTTCTT
>URYB01000169.1 GCA_900552085.1 uncultured Lachnobacterium sp. | reverse complement strand
TGCGCCGTGGAGCGGAAGTGACACTGATTACGGGACCGGTGGCAATCACTCCGCCGCCGTTTGTAAAGGTCGTTCCGGTTGTGTCAGCAGCAGATATGGCAGAAGCAGTAAAGGAGACAGCGGATCAGCAGGATATTATTATTAAAACCGCTGCCGTGGCAGATTACAGACCATCGGATCCAGCGGATGAGAAAGTAAAGAAAAAGGATGCAGATACAACGTTGAAATTAGAACGTACTGAAGATATTTTAGCCTTTCTTGGAGCACATCACAGAGAGGAACAATTTATCTGCGGATTTTCCATGGAAACCGAGAATATGCTTGAAAATTCCAGAATAAAACTGGCAAAGAAAAATGTGGACATGATTGTTGCAAACAATCTGAAAGTAGCCGGAGCCGGATTTGGAACAGATACAAATATTGTGACTTTGATTACAAAGGATGATTGCCGTCAGCTTGAAATTATGAGCAAAGCGGATGTTGCAGCAGCCATTGTCAGTGAAATTTTACAAAAGATGCAGTAACAGATGGAAAACTGTTCAAAAATATAGGAGGACCTTCTGTATGGAAAAGCTTGTAAAACAGCTTCCATGCAGAAGGTTTTTGTTGTATAGAAAAGGCAGACTTGTAAAGAGGTGCGGATTATATTTTGGGAAAGTACAAGCTTACACAGAAAAAACAACTTGAAAAAGTGAAATAAAGTGTATAGTATAATATACAAGTTTGATACAAGTTGAGAGCAAAACATGCAAGTGAGGAACACTATGGGGGCAAATGAAGGAAAGCAACTGAAATATTTTCAGTTGATGGAAGATTTAAAAGCAAAGATTTTGGCAGGGGAGATTCACGCCGGGGATAAACTCCCATCGGAAAATGAATTGTCCGCGCAATACCAGATCAGCCGGCAGACCGTGCGCAAAGCACTTTCTATGTTACAGAATGCAGGATATATATATGCAGAGCATGGACGCGGGACATTTTGCTCGGAAATGGTTAGACATGTACAGCCGTCAAAGAATATTGCGGTGGTGACAACGTATTTGTCGGATTACATTTTTCCGCGTGTTATACAGGGAATTGATGATGTGTTGACCGGGGCGGGATACAGCATTGTCTTAAAAAATACGAAGAATTCCCGATCCAGAGAGGCGGAATGTCTGCAGGATCTGTTAAACAAAGGGGTCGATGGTGTCATTATTGAACCGAGTAAGAGTCAGATTTTCTGTCGGCATATGAATCTGTATGAGCAGCTGGAAAAATTTCATATTCCGTATGTCTTTATTCAGGGCTGTTTTCCACAAATGATGGATAAACCACATGTGCTTATGGATGATTGTCAGGGCGGTTATATGATCACAAAGTATCTGATCGACCGGGGACACAAGGACATAGTGGGCGTTTTTAAAGCGGATGACATGCAGGGGCAGAATCGGCATAAGGGGTATGTCAGGGCATTGCAGGAAGCGGGAATCCTCTATGATCCGGACAAGGTTGTCTGGTTTCATACCGAGGACCGAAGAATTCATCCATACGAAACGATTCGCAGTATGGCAGCAGGAAAAAAGCCGATGGATGCAGTGGTCTGCTATAACGATCAGACAGCACAGCAGGTAATACGTGCATTGCAGGAAGAAGGACTACGCATTCCGGAGGACATCTCCGTCACCGGATATGATAATTGCACGCTTGCAAACAGGGAAGGACTGCGTTTGACAACCATAGATCATCCACAGGAAAAGCTTGGGGCAATGGCGGCAGATCTTCTTTTATCCATGGTTAAGAACGATGGAAAGGAAGAGGGAGAAAGTGTGCTCATACAACCTGTGCTTGTGGAAGGAAATTCCTGTAAATAAAGGGAGTTTTGGTAAAGTAGTATCAAATAAAACGATATTTTATTTGTGCAAAATGCTAAAAAGATAAGGAATAAAAAGCGGTAATTAGCAACATTTTTGTTAAAAATCCTTATGAAAAACAACTTGTAAATACATGCGTACAAGTTATAAACTAAAGATATCAAAAATATGAGGGTAAGAAAAGGAATAAGGAGGAACAAATATGCTGTTAAGTAAGGATTATAAATTTTGGTTTTGCACAGGATCACAGGATCTGTATGGAGATGAATGTCTGGCAAAGGTAGCCCAGCATTCCAAACAGATTGTAGATGAGTTAAACAAGACAGGCGTTTTACCATATGAGATCGTATGGAAGCCAACCCTGATCACAAACGAGCTGATCCGCAAGACATTTAACGAGGCAAACAACGATGAGAACTGTGCCGGTGTGATCACCTGGATGCACACCTTCTCTCCGGCAAAGTCCTGGATTCTCGGACTGCAGGAGTACAGAAAACCTCTGATGCATCTGCATACACAGTTCAATGAGGAACTTCCATATGACAGTATCGACATGGATTTCATGAATGAAAACCAGTCTGCACACGGAGACAGAGAGTATGGTCATATCGTAAGCCGTATGCGTATGGAGCGTAAGGTCGTTGTCGGACACTGGACCGATCCGGTTGTTGTTGACAAGATTGCAAGCTGGATGCGTACCGCAGTCGGCATCGTAGAGAGCAGCCATATCCGTGTTATGCGTGTCGCAGACAACATGAGAAACGTAGCCGTTACCGAGGGCGATAAGGTAGAAGCACAGATCAAGTTCGGCTGGGAAGTAGATGCTTATCCGGTAAACGAGATCGCAGAGTCTGTTGCAGCCGTATCCCAGTCCGATACCAACGCACTTGTAGATGAATATTACGACAAATATGAGATCTTACTCGAGGGAAGAGATCCGGAAGAGTTCAAGAAACATGTAGCTGTACAGGCACAGATCGAACTCGGATTTGAGCGTTTCTTACAGGAGAAAAACTATCAGGCAATCGTTACCCACTTCGGAGATCTCGGCGCATTACAGCAGCTTCCGGGACTTGCTATCCAGAGACTGATGGAAAAAGGCTATGGCTTTGGAGCAGAAGGTGACTGGAAAGTTGCAGCCATGGTACGTCTCATGAAAGTGATGACTGCAGGTATGAAGGATGCAAAGGGAACATCCATGCTGGAAGATTATACATACAACCTTGTAAAAGGCAAAGAAGGAATTCTTGAAGCACACATGCTTGAGATCTGCCCGTCCATCGCAGACGGTCCGATCAGCATCAAGTGCCAGCCACTTTCCATGGGCGACAGGGAAGACCCGGCAAGACTTGTATTTACATCCAAGGAAGGACACGGAATCGCAACATCCCTCATCGATCTGGGCAACCGTTTCCGTCTCATCATCAACGATGTAGAGTGCAAGAAGACCGAAAAGCCAATGCCAAAACTTCCGACCGCAACCAACTTCTGGACTCCGGAACCGGATATCTACACAGGCGCAGAGGCATGGATCCTTGCAGGCGGCGCACACCATACCGCATTCACCTACGACCTGACTGCAGAGCAGATGGGCGACTGGGCAGCAGCTATGGGCATTGAAGCTGTATACATTGACAAAGATACCAAGATCCGTGACTTCAAGCGCGATCTGATGCTTGGAGAAGTATTCTACAGATAAAAGGTATGTAACACCTGCTTTTGCAAGCCGCAAAGGCAGGTGTTTATGGCAGAAAGAGAGGTAGAAACAGTGGAAAGAAAAGACGAGATCGTGTCCGGGAAAACATTTCTCGGAATTGAATTTGGCTCCACACGTATCAAGGCGGTACTGACCGATGCGAACCATACACCAATCGCATCCGGCAGTCATGAATGGGAAAACCGCCTCGATCACGGAATCTGGACCTATACCATGGACGATATCTGGGGTGGTCTGCAGGACTGCTATCAGGATCTGAAAAAAGACGTAAAAAATCAGTATGGCGTGACACTGACAAAAATCCGTGCGATTGGATTTTCTGCCATGATGCACGGATATCTGGCATTCGATAAGGCTGGGGAGCTTCTCGTGCCGTTCCGCACATGGCGCAATACAATCACAGAGGAAGCGGCTGCCGCGCTGACAAAGGAATTTTCTTATAACATTCCACAGCGCTGGAGCATTGCGCATCTGTATCAGGCAATGTTAAACAAAGAGGAGCATGTGAAGGATATCGCATTTTTCACCACACTTGCAGGATTTATCCACTGGAAACTGACCGGGGAAAAGGTACTCGGCGTGGGTGATGCATCCGGAATGTTCCCAATCGACAGCAATACAAAAGATTATGATGCAACAATGCTCGACAAGTTCGATGCACTGGCAAAACCATACGGCTTTGACTGGTCACTCCGTGACATTCTGCCAAAGGTTCTTGTTGCCGGAGAAAATGCAGGAACACTGACCGCAGAAGGCGCAAAGCTTCTCGATACTGATGGCGAACTGGAAGCAGGAATTCCGGTATGTCCGCCGGAAGGTGATGCCGGAACCGGTATGGCAGCAACCAACAGTGTGGCTGTCCGCACTGGAAACGTATCCGCAGGTACTTCTGTATTTGCTATGATTGTACTGGAAAAGGCATTAAAGAATGTGCACACGGAGATCGATCTGGTGACCACACCATCCGGAGAAGCAGTTGCCATGGCGCATTGCAACAACTGCACATCCGACCTGAATGCATGGGTGAATCTGTTTGAAGAATTTGCAAACAGCTTTGGCATGAAGATCGACAAGAATGAGCTGTTTTCCGTTTTATATAACAAGGCACTCGAAGGTGACGCAGATTGTGGCGGCCTTTTGGCATACAACTATTTTTCCGGTGAGGGAATCACCGCATTTGATGAGGGAAGACCTCTGTTTGCCCGTACACCGGATGCAAAATTTAATCTTGCAAATTTTATGCGTGTGCACTTATTCACGGCACTGGGCGCATTGAAAGATGGTCTGGATATCCTGCTCAAAGAGGAAGGCGTACAGATCGACAAGATGTACGGCCACGGCGGTCTGTTTAAGACTCCGGTAGTCGGCCAGCGCATCATGGCAGCAGCCATTGATACACCGGTTTCCGTTATGGAGACGGCAGGTGAGGGTGGCGCATTGGGTATCGCACTTCTTGCAGCTTACATGGCTCAGAAAGAAGAGGGCGAGAGCCTTGCCGATTATCTGAGCAAGAGAGTCTTTGGCGGTCAGGAGGGCGTGACGGAAGATCCGGTTCCTGCCGATGTGGAAGGCTTTGACCAGTTCTTAAAACGCTACAACGAAGGACTTGCGATTGAGCGTGCAGCAGTAGAACATTTATAAAATAATAAATAAGCAGAATCCGTCGTTTCCAGCGGCGGATTTTGTGGATATAGAAAGGATGGAAATCATGTTAGAGGAATTAAAAAAACAGGTTTATGAGGCAAACATGGAATTGCCGCGCAGAGGCTTGATCACTTATACATGGGGCAATGTCAGCGGGATTGACCGTGAGAGCGGCTACTTTGTCATCAAGCCAAGCGGAGTGGATTACGATAAACTGACACCGGACGATATGGTGGTTATGGATTTAGAGGGAAATAAAATCGAGGGCGATTTAAAGCCATCATCCGACACACCAACCCATCTCGAACTGTACAAAAAGTATCCGGATATCGGAGGCGTGGTACATACCCATTCTCCGGAGGCAACTTCCTGGGCACAGGCAGGAAGGGATATTCCGCTTTACGGAACGACTCATGCGGATTATTTCTTTGGACCGATCCCATGTGCGCGCAGCCTCACACCGGAAGAGATTGACGAGGCATACGAGACCAATACCGGAAAAGTCATCATTGAAACCTTTGAGACAAGAGGCATCAATCCGGTTTACACACCGGGCGTGCTCTGTACGAACCATGGCCCGTTTACATGGGGCAAGGATGCGGCAGAGGCAGTGCACAATGCCGTTGTCTTAGAGGAAGTTGCAAAGATGGCAACTCGTACCGAACTGATCAATCCGAAGGTGCAGCCGGCACCGGATTGTATCCGCGATAAGCATTTCTTCCGCAAGCACGGTGCGAATGCTTATTATGG
>URYB01000168.1 GCA_900552085.1 uncultured Lachnobacterium sp. | reverse complement strand
CGAGGGGACAGGCAGAAGACCAAAACACTTACCAAGGGCATCCCCAGCCGGTGCACAATCCCGATATATGGTGGCTGCATCCTGCCAGCTTTCCGGTTATTCACTGCAATATAATTTTTTAAGATACTCTCCATGTCTTTCTGTCCGAGGCGTTTCGTCTGTGTTGCAACACCTGCCGGTTTGTGACAGACAAGGATGTCATCATCTTCATATATGATTTCCGGTTGCGTCATGTCTTTTCTAATTTTCCTTATATCCTGGTATAATAATTTCCTTTGCGTGTTCTACCTGTTCCTTTGTCGGCGGCTCTACATCTTCCAGCGCATATGGGATTCCAAGTTCTTTCCACTTGAATACACCAAGCGTATGATACGGAAGAATCTCCACACGATCCACCGTTTTCAATGTATCAATAAATGCACGCAAACGATGTAACTGTCCCTCGTCATCGGTAATTCCCGGTACCAGTACGTGACGGATCCACATATGCTTTCCATGGTCAGATAAACAGGTTGCCATATCCAGAATATTTTTGTTTGTCTGTCCGGTCAGCTTCTTGTGCTCCTCATCATCAATTTCTTTGATGTCGAGCATGAACAGATCTGTCACTTCCATCAGTTTTTCAAACTTGGAGTAAAAAGGTTCTTCACGCGTAAATGGGTTTCCAGAAGTATCCAGACAGGTATTCACGCCTTTTTCCTTGGCAAGCGTGAACAGTTCGATCAAAAAGTCGATCTGAAGAAGTGCTTCTCCACCACTTACTGTGATGCCGCCCTTCTTTCCCCAGTATCTCTTATAGCGCAATGCCTGCTGCAGAATTTCCTCAGCTGACTTTGTCTCGCACTCAGTCTTTGCCCAGGTATCTGGATTGTGGCAATATTTACAGCGCATATTGCAGCCTTTCAAAAAGATCAGGTAACGCACACCCGGTCCGTCTGCGGAACCAAAAGTTTCTATTGAATGAATGTTTCCTAACATCTTTCTACCTCATTTCTATCAAATTCTATAACCCTCGGATAATATTCAAATAATCTTGTCGTTGATCCACTACTGCATATACAACAACCTCTTTATTTTCTTCATCAATTTTATAAAACACTAAATCCTTTTCCAAAATAAGTACTTTATAGCCTTGTCGCTTAAGAACAAGGTATCCCGGGCTTGTCCCTATATATGGATCTTCCCCCAATTCAAGAATTCTCTGTTCGATTTCATTAAGTTTTTCCAGGGCAACCTTATTTCCAAAATTCTGTGCAACATATAAGATGATCTTGCGGATTCCTGCGTCTGCTGTATCCGTACGCATAACTTTATACTTCATGCTCAATCCTCCTGTGGAACATCCAGCATTTTGCGCAAATCATCAAATGTATCCGTTATTGGAGCTACACGATTGTTTGTTACATCATCTTCTGCCTCGGCTAATATTTCCAGTAACTCAATACGTGCTTTCATATTCTTATATGTCTCATAGGAGAGAGAGACTGTATCGCCTCTGCCATTTACCGTAATAATAACGGCTTCTTTATTGTCCTTACATTGTTTCGAAATATCATTATAGTGATTTCTCAAATCGGCCGACGGACGTATGGATTCCTGTAAATTCAACATTCTGATTTCCCTCCGCTCAATAGTATATGTAAATTATATCACAATATGCCTATCCGCTCAATTATTTTGCAGAACAAAGGGCGTAAAAATAGAGCTAATACACAAATTTTCATTCATGCATTAACTCTACTTTTTCAATATGATCCACGAAAGCATAATTCTTTTCCTGCAAGCAGGAACAAATTATGCTTTGTGACATCTTAGATCCTACTTACATTCTCTCGTGGCAAGTACGTGCGATTACGTCCATCTGCTGTTCCTTAGTAAGGTCGATGAACTTAACAGCGTATCCTGATACACGGATTGTGAAGTTTGCGTACTCTTCCTTCTCCGGATGCTCCATAGCATCGATCAGTTTCTCTTTACCAAATACGTTTACGTTCAGATGATGTGCTCCCTGATCGAAGTATCCATCCATTACGTTTACAAGATTCTCAACACGCTCACCCTCATCGTTTCCAAGAGCTCCTGGGTTGATTGTCTGTGTATTTGAAATACCATCAAGTGCCCACTCATATGGAAGCTTTGTCAGAGAGTTCAGGGAAGCAAGAAGTCCGCTCTGCTCTGCACCGTAGCTTGGGTTAGCTCCTGGTGAAAGCGGCTCGCCTGCCTTACGTCCGTCTGGCATTGCTCCTGTAGCCTTACCGTATACTACGTTAGAAGTAATTGTAAGGATAGAAGTTGTAGGCTCAGAATCACGATATGTGTGATGTTTCTTTAACTTATCCATGAATGTCTTAAGAAGCCATACACCGATCTCGTCTGCGCGATCGTCATCGTTTCCGTATTTAGGGAAATCTCCTTCGATCTCGAAGTCTTTTGCAAGACCGTTCTCATCACGAACAACTTTAACCTTTGCATACTTGATAGCTGAAAGGGAATCGATTACGTGAGAGAAACCAGCGATACCAGTTGCGAATGTTCTCTTTAAGTCTGTATCCATGAGGGAAAGCTCAGCTGCCTCATAGTAATATTTATCATGCATGTACTGGATGAGGTTCAATGTATTTACATAGATGTCTACTAACCAGTCCATCATCTTGTCATACTTAGCCATTACTTCATCATAATCTAAGTACTCAGAGGTAATTGGTGCGTAGTTTGGTCCAACCTGCTCGCCAGACTTCTCATCAACACCACCGTTGATAGCGTAAAGTAAGCATTTTGCAAGGTTTGCACGAGCACCGAAGAACTGCATTTCCTTACCTGTCTGTGTAGCAGATACACAGCAGCAGATAGCGTAATCATCGCCCCATACTGGCTTCATAGCGTCATCATTCTCGTACTGGATAGAACTTGTCTCGATAGAGATTCTTGCTGCATAATCCTTGAATGCCTCTGGCAATTTTGAAGAATAGAATACAGTAAGGTTTGGCTCTGGAGCAGGTCCCATGTTCTCTAATGTGTGTAAGAAACGGAAGTCTGTCTTTGTTACCATAGAACGTCCGTCTACGCCTGTACCAGCGACATCAAGTGTTGCCCATACCGGATCACCAGAGAATAACTGGTTGTAAGAAGGAATACGAGCAAACTTAACCATACGAAGCTTCATTGTGAAGTGGTCAATTAACTCCTGAGCCTGTGACTCTGTAAGGATTCCCTTGTCCATATCTCTCTTGATATAAATATCAAGGAATGTAGAAACACGACCAACGGACATAGCTGCACCGTTCTGTGTCTTGATAGCTGCAAGATATCCGAAGTATAACCACTGTACAGCTTCTTTTGCGTTTGTAGCAGGTCTTGAGATATCGTATCCGTAAATCTCAGCCAGCTTCTTCATATCCTCTAAGCATTTGATCTGCTCTGCGATCTCTTCTCTTAAACGGATAACATCATCTGTCATCTGTCCGCATCCACAGTTTGCCTTATCTTTCTTCTTCTCTGCGATCAGGTGATCAATACCATACAGAGCTACACGACGGTAATCACCAACGATACGTCCACGTCCGTATGTATCTGGAAGACCTGTTAAAATCTTAGCATGACGAACCTTAAGCATTTCTGGTGTGTAAGCATCGAATACCGCTGTGTTATGTGTCTTATGATACTTTGTAAAGATCTCCTTTAACTTATCACTTACCTGATATCCGTATGTCTCACATGCCTGAACAGCCATCTTGATTCCACCGTAAGGCATGAATGCACGCTTCAATGGCTTATCTGTCTGTAAACCTACGATCTGCTCTAAATCCTTCAAAGACTCATCAATATATCCTGGGCCATAAGCTGTAATGCTTGTTACAACTTCTGTCTCCATGTCAAGAACGCCGCCTTTTGCACGCTCCTCTTTCTGTAATTTCTGTAATGCTCCCCACAGCTTATCAGTTGCCTCTGTAGGTGCAGCCAGGAAATCCTCATTTCCATCATATGGTGTGTAGTTGTCCTGAATGAACTGACGAACGTTGATTTCTTCTTTCCAAAGACGTCCTTCGAATCCATCCCACTCTTTCATTTCTAACATGGTGTTCCTCCTTCTATAAAATTGATTGCATAATTGCTATATATCAGCCTTGTCTAACCACTGATAGGTTATACTAACGTATGCAATTTGTCAAGTCTGGGGAATCGTGTTTTTGATTTGATACAATCAGATAAAAAAGACCCTCCAGGCTTTATTTGTTGCCCAGACGGTCGGCAATTGCAATGCTTCTTCAAAGCATCACCTGCGATGTCTCGAAGAGACACTGCTTTCTTCGGCAGCATGGGCTGCCATGTTATACTCCACGTGGTTCTCCACTCATTCCGTCAGTCATATAACGACTGTATTATAACTTACTGTGCCCCTTTGCGCAAGCAGAAAAATGTGGAAAACAAAATATAAAAATAAAATAACAAAAAGCCAGAGAATGCCAATTATGGCACCTTCTGGCTCTATGTTCTACGCACGTACTGCCCAGCGCATTTTTGTAGAACGCGCACGTCCATTCTGCGCACATTCCTGTGCGGATGGCCAGATCACGTCCTTCGAATATTCGCTGTAAATTCCTTCACGGAAACCTTCTTTTAATGCACGTTTTACCAATTTGTCTTCACCGGAATGAAACGTAAGAATCGCCACGCGTCCACCCGGTTTCAGTGCATCCGGAAGTTTTTCCATAAATTCATAAAGAACTTCAAATTCCCGGTTCACATCTATTCTTAATGCCTGGAATGTCCTCTGGCATGTTTTTTTAATTGTATCTTTCTTTTCTTTTTCCGGAAGAAAATCCAATGTCTTTTCTATGACCTGACGAAGCTTAGTTGTTGTATCAATACGATTTCCTTTTCGAATCTCATCCGTGATTGCTTTTGCCAGTTCCTCACAGTATGGTTCATCCGAGTTCTCATCCAGCATCCCTGCCAGTTCTTCTCTGGAAATATGATCGAGGCGTTCTGCTGCACTGATTCCTTTTTCCGGATTCAGGCGCAGATCCAGGGGGCCATCTACTTTAAAGGAAAAGCCTCTCTCCGGGTTATCAATCTGCATCGAAGAGACTCCTAAATCGGCCAATATGAAATCAAAACCGCCAGCTTCCTTTGCAATATCATCGATTGTGCAGAAGTTCTGCAGTTTGATTGTAAGGATGTCCTCGCCAAAACCGGTATCCGCAAGCCTCTTTTTCGTCTTTGCGGACTCGATCGGGTCCACATCCGTCGCATACATGTGTCCCTTCCCCTGCAACTCCTGCAGCATAGCCTTGGTATGTCCGCCATAGCCAAGTGTCGCATCAAATCCGGTCTCTCCCGGCTGTATATTCAGAAAGTCTATAATTTCCTTTACCATAATGGAAATATGCATTCCTGCCGGTGTATTTCCTTTTTGAATTACATGGGCAATTGTATCCTGATATTTTTCCGGATTCAGTTCCTTATATTTCTCTTCAAATTTTTTCGGATATTTTCCTTTATAACGCACACGTCTTTTGTGTACTGTTTCCTTCTGCTCTTCCATGCAGTCTCTCCTTGCCTTTTGCTGTTATTCCGTCTTCATACGTTCACGCTGCTTTTCGTTGATAAATTTGCGCAAATTCGGATCCTCATATTTCAGTTTACATCCATATAGGAACTTATCTTTTGCAATTGTTTGCTTCCGCACACATACCCCTGCCAGTGGCATACTCAGTTCCTGGTTCAAGGTCTCTGCGCGCACAGATTCTCCCCGGCGAATGCCATCTTTATTCGTAATTATAGCAAATCCCGTAGCCGATACATCTCTGATGATTCCACTGAGCGGCTCTGTCCCCTGTCCGATAACGAGATTTGCAGGCGCATGAATCTCCAGCCGGTAAGCGTGTCGCCGGTTCATTTTTATTCCGTCTTTGCTCGGTATAATAACATGACAATATCCATTGTCGCCTTTCGCTTTTTTAATTGTAACATCTTCCCAGACAACTGGTGGCATA
>URYB01000167.1 GCA_900552085.1 uncultured Lachnobacterium sp. | reverse complement strand
CTGTTGGTGATTTTGTTTATGTATAACGACCGCCATAATGAGGCGAACGGTGAGGATAATCTTGACGGAAATAGATGGAATTTCAGCAACAATTATGGTGTGGAAGGACCAACCAGAAAGCGTTACATCAACAAGTTGCGCAAATTAAAGTGGCGCAACAGCATGGCGATGCTTTTTCTTGCACAGGGGGTTCCTCTTGTGTGGTCTGGTGATGAAATCGGCAATTCCCAGCAGGGAAATAACAATGCGTATTGTCAGGATAATCCGGTTGGCTGGGTCAACTGGAAAAACGAGAAGACGCATCGCAGAGAAATTCATTATTTAGAGCAACTGGCACAGTTTCGCAGGGAACACCCGATTGTTGCCAATGAGATGCCGTTTCAGTTTTCTGACTATCGTTCCTATGGAAGCCCGGATCTGTCATTTCACGGGGAAAGTGCGTGGATTTTAGAGCCGTCCGAGGGAAGAATGGCGCTTGGAATGATGTACAATGGGGCCTATTCCACAGATGAGCGATACACAGAAGATGTGTATGTGGCATATAATTTTTATTCAGCAGCTTCTACACTTGCGCTGCCAAAACTGGAAAAAGATAAACACTGGTATCTTGTACTGGATACCAGCGATGATAAGATGCCTTTTTTGGAGAAGCCGGTATTGCAGGAGCAGGGGATTATTGTTTTGAGAGCGCAGTCCATCTGCGTGCTTGTAGGAAAAAGCGATGCCAAAGCAGGCAAAAGGAAGGTTAAAGAAGAAAAATGATAAAGGCATGGAAGCATTTTTGCACGATCACAAAACATAAAAATCTGGTGTTGGTGGGATGCTTTAAGGTAGGATTGTACCGGCAGGGACTGTTGCATGATCTGTCAAAGTATTCGCCTACGGAATTTCTGGTAGGATGTAAGTATTATAAAGGGTATATGAGCCCGAATAATGCGGAGAGAGAAGATAAGGGATATTCTTCTGCCTGGCTGCATCATAAGGGGAGAAACAAGCATCATATGGAATACTGGATTGATTACGCTGTGGAAAAGGATCAGGGAAAAGAGCATGGTGGTATGACGGGGATGAAAATGCCCATCCGCTATGTGGCAGAAATGTTTATCGATCGTATCAGCGCATCAAAAAATTATCAGAAGGAAAAATACACGGATCGTAGCCCTCTCGAGTATTTTGAGAAGGGAAGAGGGCATTATCTGATACACGAAGATACGGAAGCTCTTTTGTATTATCTGCTTATCATGCTGGCTGTAAAAGGCGAAAAAGAGACATTTTCTTTTGTGAAATATGAGCTGTTAAAAGGAAAAGTTCCTTATGAAAAAGAGGAGCTGGAAAAAAGGACCAGGGCATTGCAGTAGCAATGCCTTGTACGTTTTTTATGGGAAAGGCACGTAATCGCAATCAGCAACATACAATGTTAGAAAGCGATGAAAAAAGGTGCTAAGTGAAAACATTTTTGATTCCACTGTCACCGGAGGAGGAAGCTGACTGCCTGAACCGCCTGAAAAACGGGGATCGGATGGCGAAGGAAGAACTGATTTTACACAATATGCGCCTTGTTGCCCATGTGGCAAAAAAATACGTGAGTTCAGAGGAAGATACGGAGGATCTTATATCCATTGGAACGATTGGCCTGCTGAAAGCCGTAAACAGTTTTAAACACGATTATGGAAGCCGGTTTGCCACTTATGCGATCCGGTGCATTGACAACGAAATGCTGATGTATTTTCGCAATAAGAGAAAGTCCAGAGGAGAAGTGTCTTTGTTTGAACCGATCGGAGTAGATAAAGAGGGAAATCAGATTCAGCTTTTGGATGTATTGGAATTTCATGATCGCAATGTGGTGGATGACGTAGAAAAGAAGGAACAGCTTATTAAAATAAATCAGAATATGAAACGCGTTTTGACGAAACGGGAATTGTATATTGTAAAAAAACGTTATGGCATGGATGGAGCAAAAGAAATGACGCAGCGGGAGATTGCAAAGGAACTTGGCATATCCAGATCATATGTTTCACGTATTGAAAAGAAGGCGTTGTATAAGCTGAAAAAAATAATTTGTGAATAAATGAAAATAACAGGTGTAAAAAGATGAATTTTATGGTAATATGAATTCATCTTTTTTCATGCATAGATCTATGCGCTTTTCCCATGTTGGAATAGAGGTGTATATGTATAGTACGGTCATGACATCCATGCTCAGCGGAATAGAGGCGGTTCCGGTGAAGGTGGAAGTAGATATCAGTACAGGAATGCCGGCTTTTGATATGGTCGGTTATCTTTCTTCGGAGGTAAAGGAAGCAAGGGAGCGGGTGCGGACAGCTTTGCACAATTGCGGATTATGTCTGCCAGCGAAAAGAATTACAATCAATCTGTCACCGGCAAATATAAGAAAAAGCGGGACAGGGTTTGATCTTCCGATTGCTATCGCTCTGTTGGTCGCGATGGGCGAAATTCCAGTGGAACATACGAAAAGTATGATGTTTACTGGAGAATTAAATCTGAATGGACAGCTTTTGGGCGTGAGTGGTGTCTTGCCGATCGTTTCGGATGGTCAGAAAGCGGGATATAGTCATTTTGTTGTTCCGGCGGCAAATCATGCAGAAGGAAAACTGGTGGAACATGCAGAAGTGCTTGGGTTTGACAAACTTATGGATGTCATCCGTTTTTTGCAGACAATGGAATATGAGGACCTGAAAATTTCGTTGTCTGATAAGCAACAAAAAATATCCGAAGTTGATTTTGCAGAAGTAAATGGACAGAACTTTTTAAAACGTGCAGCAGAGATTGCGGCAAGTGGCATGCATAATATGCTGATGGTTGGTCCGCCGGGGTCCGGAAAAACCATGATCTCGGAACGGATGGCAACGATTCTGCCCCCGCTGGAAAAGGATGAGCAATTGGAAGTTTCAAAGATTTACAGTATCTGTGGTTTACTTTCCAATAGCCAGACGTTGATTGAAAAGCGTCCATTTCGTAATCCACATCATACCATTACGAAGGCAGGACTCGCCGGTGGCGGCCTTTTCCCGAAACCCGGAGAAATTTCACTGGCACATAATGGGGTGCTTTTTCTGGACGAGCTGACAGAGTTTGATAAGACGACAATCGAAATTTTACGCCAGCCATTGGCAGAACAGGAAATCCGAATTACACGGGCACGTGGAAACATTTGTTATCCGGCAGATTTTCTACTGCTGGCATCGATGAATCCCTGCAACTGTGGATATTATCCGAATATGCAGAAATGCCGCTGTACGCAGGCCTCATTAAAAAGACATTTCGATAAAATTTCCCAGCCTTTGATCGATCGGATGGATTTGTGCGTGGAGGCACCAATGGTCAGCTTTGCGGAATTGATGGAAAAGGGAAAAAATGAGAGTTCTGCACAGATACAGAAAAGAGTATATGCCTGTCATCAGATACAGATGCAACGGTTTGCGCAGGAGAAGTTTCATCATAACAGCAGGATCCCGGCATCGCGGCTTTCGGAATTCTGTCCACTGGGAAAAGAAGAGAAACTGTATATGGAAAAAATATATGCGAAAATGTCGTTGACAGCACGGACCTATCATAAAATTTTACGGATAGCACGGACGATTGCAGATATGCGAGAGGCGGGCACCATAGGGATCACAGATCTTCAGGAAGCGGTCTGTTATCGCAGTATTGACGAAAAATTCTGGGGAGGTGTGTGATGTACCGATACTGGTTAGCGAATATTCCGGGAATGACACCCTCGAAGTATGAATTTATATATAGAAACTGCAGCTGTGCAGAGGAATTGTATATGCTCAGTGACCGGGCGATAGAAAAAATGACCGGGTTGTCGCAAAAAGATGCGCAATCGATTGTTTTAAGCAGAAAAAAATGGAATTTAGAACAGAAGTGGCAGGAACTGATGGAGAGTGGCGCAGGATTTGTGTCATGGGAAGATGATGCCTATCCGGGGAAACTTAAAACCATTGCGCATGCACCATATGCACTGTATTACGTGGGAAAACTCCCGGATGAAAAACGGAAGAGAGTTGCCATTGTCGGGGCGCGTGGAAGAAGTGCATATGGAAGTCAGGTTGCAGGAAAACTTGCAAGGAGACTGGCAGAAGCAAACGTGGATGTGATCAGTGGAATGGCACTTGGCATTGATACGGACAGTCATTATGGGGCGTTGGATGGCAAAGGCGACACTTATGCGGTGCTTGGCTGTGGGGTGGATGTGTGTTATCCAAAGTCAAACCAGCGATTATATGAAAAAATTACAACGTGTGGAGGAATTCTTTCAGAATATGCGTTACATACACCTCCGCTTCCGGCTTATTTTCCACAGAGAAACCGCATCATTGCAGGACTTGCAGATTATACGGTCGTCATAGAGGCGCGATTAAAAAGTGGTTCCCTGATTACTGCAGATTATGCGATGGAACAGGGAAGGGAAGTTTATGCGTTGCCAGGAAGGATTACCGATGAACTGAGTCAGGGATGCAACAGCCTGATTCAACAGGGCGCAGGTGTGTTACATAATATTGATGATTTCCTGAAAACAATGGAATTAGACGGTGCTTTTTGCATGGAACAAATGGACTTTAAAAAAAATCTGCTTGAAAAAGACGAATCGTTGGTGTATAGTTTATTCGATTTTCATCCGTTGGGGGTTGGAACAATGGTTGAACGGAGTCCTTATACATTAAGCCAGCTTTTGGATATTCTGGAAAGACTGGAAAATAAAGGATTTATCAAAGAAAATATCCCAAATTATTATATAAAAAATAATTGATCTAGCATAAAGGAGCATATTCTGATGGCAAAGTATCTGGTAATCGTAGAGTCACCTGCAAAAGTAAAAACAATTAAAAAATTTCTTGGAAAAAATTATGAAGTAATGGCCTCAAATGGCCATGTCCGTGATTTACCAAAGAGTCAGCTCGGTTTTAGTCCGGAAAATGATTTTGAACCAAAATATATCACAATCCGTGGAAAAGGCGAGATTCTTGCAAAATTACGCAAAGAAGTGAAAAAAGCAGATAAAATATATCTCGCAACTGACCCGGACCGTGAAGGAGAAGCAATTTCCTGGCATCTTACAAAGGCTTTGAAGCTGGATGACAAAGATGTGAGCCGTATCAGTTTCAATGAGATTACAAAAAGTGCAGTCAAGACATCTCTGAAAAATCCAAGAGAAATCGATATGGATCTGGTGGATGCGCAGCAGGCACGACGAATGCTTGACCGCATGGTAGGTTACCGGATTAGCCCGCTTCTCTGGGCAAAAGTAAAAAGAGGTTTGAGTGCCGGACGTGTACAGTCGGTAGCACTTCGTATCGTATGTGACCGTGAAGAGGAAATTAATGCATTTATTCCGGAGGAGTACTGGTCACTGGAGGCAAGTCTTCTTCCAGAAGGAGAAAAGAAACCGATTGTCGCAAAGCTGATGGACAAAAACGGCGAGAAGATCGAGATTACTTCCAAGGAACAGATGGACGCAGTCTTAGAAGAAATCAAAGACAAAGACTTTAACGTTACCGATATTAAAAAGGGAGAGCGTACAAAGAAGGCACCACTCCCGTTTACAACAAGTACATTGCAGCAGGAAGCTTCGAAAGCATTGAATTTCCCGATTTCGAAGACCATGCGAATTGCACAGCAGTTATACGAAGGTGTGGATATTAAAGGACAGGGTACGGTAGGTATTATTACATATCTGCGTACCGATTCTGTCCGCATTTCCGAAGAAGCAGATGCAGCAGCGAGAACTTTTGTTGAGGAAACTTACGGAGATTCCTATGTCTCAGCAGGAGAGACCGGAAAGAAATCCAATGCCAAGATTCAGGATGCGCACGAGGCAATCCGACCTACCGATATTAACCGGATTCCTTCAGAAATCAAAGAGTCGTTAAGCCGTGACCAGTTCCGCCTGTATCAGCTGATCTGGAAACGTTTTGCAGCCAGCCGTATGGCGAATGCTGTCTAAGATCGGAAGAGCACACGTCTGAACTCCAGTCACGTGAAAATCTCGT
>URYB01000166.1 GCA_900552085.1 uncultured Lachnobacterium sp. | reverse complement strand
TGATGTGACTGCATGTGCAACAGGAACGAACAACATCGGTGAAGCATTCCGCAGTATTCAGTACGGAGAAGCTGATGTTATGGTTACCGGCGGCACCGAAGGAAGCGTCTGCCCGACAGCAATCGCCGGATTCGCAGCACTCACAGCATTATCTTCTGTAGATGATCCGACAAAATGTTCCCTTCCATTTGATAAGAACCGAAGTGGATTTGTTCTCGGAGAGGGAGCAGGTGTTGTTGTACTCGAAGAGCTTGAGCATGCAAAAGCAAGAGGTGCAAAGATTTATGCAGAAGTTGTCGGATACGGATGTTCTGCAGATGCTTACCATATCACTTCCCCATTGGAAGACGGTGCAGGTGCAGCCCGTGCCATGACCAACGCAATGGATGATGCAGGCGTGAAACCGGAAGAAATTACTTATATTAATGCACATGGAACCGGAACTCATCACAATGATCTCTTTGAGACACGTGCAATCAAGCTTGCGTTTGGTGACCATGCAAAGGATATCCGCATCAATTCTACCAAGTCTATGATCGGTCATCTTCTCGGTGCAGCAGGTGCGGTCGAGTTTATTACCTGTGTGAAGGAAATCGAAGAGGGATATATCCACAGAACGGTCGGATATGAGACACCGGATGAAGAGATGGATCTGAATTACTGTAAGGATGCTTATGAGGAAGAAGTACCATATGCATTGTCAAATTCACTTGGTTTTGGTGGACATAATGCAAGTATTCTGATTCGCAAGTACGAGGCATAGGAGGATGGATATGAGCATGACAACACAGGAAATCATGGAGATCCTTCCACACAGACAGCCGTTTCTTCTCATCGATACCGTAGAGAAAGTGGAACCGGGTGTACGGGCAGTTGCAAAAAAGAATGTGACATATAATGAGCCTTATTTTGCAGGCCATTTTCCAGGAAATCCGGTGATGCCGGGGGTGCTGATCATCGAAGCACTGGCACAGACCGGAGCAGTAGCGATTCTTTCCCAGCCGGAATGGAAAGGAAAGACCGCATATTTTGCAGGAATCAATCAGGCAAAATTCAAGCAGAAAGTTGTTCCGGGTGATACGCTGATCTTAGAAACCGAGATTATTAAGGTAAAGGGACCGATCGGTGTTGGAAAAGCGGTGGCCCGTGTAAATGGTAAACTGGCCTGCTCGGCAGAGCTGACCTTTGCAATTGGATAAAGAGGTAAGGTTATGTTATTTAAGAAATATATTTCATTGAACAAAAGTGCAGAAGAGACAGAGAAAGCGGTAGAAGGACAGGAGTCGGAAAAGAAAGAGGAGAGCGTGATCCAGCAGCCGGCACCGGAAGTTCCGGAGACTGTTACCTGTAAAATCTGCAAAAAGGAATTAGATAAAAAGAGAGTCGTTAAGAATAAATATGTCTGCTATGAATGCGGCTATTATTTCCGTGTACGTGCCAAGAACCGTATCAAAATGGTTGCAGACGCAGGCAGCTTTGAGAAATGGTTCGAGGAGGAAAAGACAGGCAATCCGTTGAATTTCCCGGAGTATGAAGAGAAAGTTGCTGCAACACAGGAGAAGACAGGACTTTCCGAAGGTGTTACGATCGGTGAGTGTACCGTTTACGGACAGAAGACCGTACTTGGTGTCATTGATGCCCGTTTTATGATGGGAAGCATGGGCCATGTCGTAGGCGAAAAAATTACCCGTGCCATGGAAGATGCAACAGAAAAGAAACTTCCGGTCATCCTGTTCTGCTGTTCCGGTGGTGCGCGTATGCAGGAGGGAATCGTTTCCCTGATGCAGATGGCAAAAACTTCTGCAGCGGTCAAGCGTCATTCGGATGCAGGACTGTTGTATGTGCCGGTACTTACGGACCCTACGACCGGTGGTGTAACCGCCAGCTTTGCAATGCTTGGTGATATTATTCTTGCTGAGCCGAAGGCTTTGATCGGTTTTGCAGGTCCGCGTGTCATTGAGCAGACAATTGGCCAGAAGTTGCCGGAAGGATTCCAGAGAGCAGAGTTTCAGTTAGAGCATGGCTTTGTAGATGCAATCGTTAAGCGTGATGAGTTAAAGATGACATTGTACCGCATTTTGAAAATGCATGAGCCAGTAGCCGGTTATGCAAACTTTGATTCTTTGCGTGAAGATGACAACTATGAGCCGACGGAACTTATGAAAGAGCGCAATGCCAAGGCAAAACCTATGAATGCATGGGATAAGGTAACGGCTGCCCGTCAGATGAAACGTCTGGCTTCTGTGGATTACATTGATACAATTTTTGATGAGTTCATGGAAATGCACGGAGACCGTTATTTTCGTGATGATCCGGCGATTGTCGGAGGATTTGCATATCTGGATGGACAGCCGGTTACGGTCATTGGTGTACATAAAGGAAAAGATTTAAAAGACTGTGCATACCGCAATTATGGAATGCCTTCACCGGAAGGATACCGCAAGGCAATCCGTCTGATGAAACAGGCAGAAAAATTCAACCGCCCGATTATTACATTTGTAAACACATCAGGCGCATATCCTGGAAAAGAAGCCGAAGAGAACGGACAGGGCGAGGCAATTGCAAGAAATCTTTATGAGATGTCCGGAATTAAAGTTCCGATTCTCTGCCTGATGATCGGCGAAGGCGGAAGTGGTGGAGCACTTGCACTGGCGGTCGGAAATGAAGTATGGATGATGGAAAATGCGACTTATTCTATTCTTTCACCGGAAGGATTCGCATCTATTCTGTGGAAAGATGGAAAACGTGCAAAAGAAGCTGCCGAGGTGATGAAGATCACCGCACAGGATCTGAAAGAACTGCAGGTAGTGGACGATATTATTCCGGAATTCGGTGGAGCAGATGAAGATGCCCTGACTTCCATTGCAAACTACATGAAGGGCAATATGAAGAAGTTCTTAAAGGCACAGAATGGAAAGACGGGAGAACAGCTTTCGGCAGAACGATATGATCGTTTCCGTAAATTCTAAAAAGGACAGAAGGAGAATTTAGATGAAGATATTAGGAACCGGAAGTGCACTCCCGGAGAAAGTCGTAACGAATGACGACCTGGCGCGGGTAATGGATACCTCAGATGAATGGATCCGCACACGTACCGGTATTCAAAAAAGACATATAGCGGTAAATGAGACTACCACATCGCTGGCAGTCGAGGCCGCAAAAAAAGCTTTGGATGAGGCAAAAATCTCCATCGATGATCTTGACCTGATTATTGCAGCTACGGTATCGCCGGATTATATATTCCCGACGCTGGCATGTGAGGTGCAGGCCGCGGTAGGTGCAAAGAACGCAACCGCTTTCGATCTGGGAGCGGGATGCTCTGGCTTTTTGTTTGCACTCGCGACGGCGGATGCTTATTTTAAAACGGGAAGATACAAAAATGCATTGATCATTGGTGCAGAAACACTTTCCAAAATGATGGACTGGGGTGACAGAAGTACCTGCGTGCTTTTTGGTGACGGTGCGGGAGCCGCAGTTGTCAGTGCACAGGGAGAGCAGCTTTTGAGCATGGTGCAGGGATCGGATGGAAGTGGCGGTATGGCATTGAAATGTGATAACCGTCCGGTAAACAACCTCTATCACCAGATGGGGGCGCAGCAGTATTCTTTCACACAGATGGAAGGCTCTGCGGTTTACAAATTTGCGGTGCGCACCGTTCCACATGCAATTAGCGAGGCGCTAGAGAAAGCCGGAGTTCCGGTGGATGATGTGAAACTTTTTGTATTGCATCAGGCAAATCTGCGCATTATTGAGTCTGTGGCAAAGCGGCTGCGTCAGCCGATGGAGAAGTTTCCAACAAATTTAGAGGAGTGTGGTAATATATCCGCTGCCAGCGTTCCGATTTTGCTTGATAAAGTCAGAAAAGATGGTATGATTAGCAAAGGGGATAAAATTGTTATGGCAGGATTTGGCGCAGGACTTACCTGGGGCGCATGTGTGATTGAGTGGTAGACTTGATACAAATTCGAAGAGGAGAGACGGATGACACTCGAAGAAACATTAAACGAATTGTTGGTAAAACTGTTCAAGGATATATTGGAAATTGAGTCAAAGTGTCTTATCACAGAAGAGTTTAAGGACATCAGCTACAATGATATGCATATTATAGAAGCTGTCGGCATTGAGGAACCACGTAACATGAAGACGGTTGCAAAACTGATGTCTGTTACGACAGGAACACTTACCAAGGCCATGGATGCATTGTGTGACAAAGGTTATGTGATCCGTGAACGAAGCACAAAAGATAAGCGTGTGGTCAAAGTCCGGCTGACAGACAGAGGACGCAGTGCATATTACCAGCATGAGAAGTTCGATCGCCAGATGATCAAAAATATAGCAGATCAGATGACGGAGCAGGAGACCGAAGTGCTGATTTTTGCATTGGCAAAAATGGTAGATTATTTCCACCTGAACTATTATGATACGGATGAAGAATCTGAATTTGTAGACTGGTCAAAGATTCATCGCGAGGATGAAACAAAGGAATAAAATCTTTTGTGCAAACTGTTTCGTACTAAATAAGTAGGATATGATGAACCTACTACTTATTTTGGAGTAGAAAACAGTAAAAAATAACCAAGAATGATAAAAAAGAGCGATTCAAAATGCAGGTTTTGAATCGCTTTGTTGCATTTTTGGGGCTTTTTAGCATTAAAGTGGTAGAAATTTAAAATAATAAAGAAATTTCTGTTGTAAAATCTTGCATTTTCCGTTAGAATAAGGATGTTGATGTGTACTAATTAATAAATATGACGATTTGAGGTCCCCCAATGGATCTGAGTCGTTAAAAATAATATGATAAGGAGATATAAAAATGGGTTACGTTGATGAAGTACTCGAAGTAGTAAAGAAGAAAAATGCAGATCAGCCTGAATTCTTACAGGCAGTAACAGAGGTTCTTGATTCTTTAAGACCTGTTATTGATGCAAACGAGGATTTATACAGAAAGAATGCAATCCTTGAGAGAATTACAGAGCCAGATCGTCAGATCATGTTCCGTGTTCCATGGGTAGATGACAATGGACAGGTTCAGGTTAACAGAGGATTCCGTGTACAGTTCAATAATGCAATTGGACCATACAAGGGAGGATTAAGACTTCACCCATCTGTAAACTTAGGTATTATCAAATTCTTAGGTTTTGAGCAGATCTTCAAGAACTCTCTTACAACACTTCCAATCGGTGGTGGTAAAGGTGGTTCTGATTTCGATCCTAAGGGAAAATCAGACAGAGAGATCATGGCATTCTGCCAGAGCTTTATGACAGAGCTTTCTAAATATATCGGAGCAGACGTTGATGTACCAGCCGGAGACATCGGAACTGGCGCAAGAGAGATCGGATTTATGTTCGGACAGTACAAGAGAATCCGCGGTTCTTTCGAAGGTGTACTTACAGGTAAGGGACTTACTTATGGTGGATCACTTGCACGTACACAGGCTACAGGATACGGTCTGTTATACTTAACAAACGCATTATGGAAAGACCATGGAATGAGTCTTGAAGGAAAGACAGCAGCTGTTTCCGGATCTGGTAACGTTGCTATCTATGCAATCGAGAAGGCACAGGAGCTTGGTGCTAAGGTTGTTACATGTTCTGATTCTACTGGATGGATCTACGATCCAAACGGAATCGATGTAGCACTCCTTAAGGAAGTTAAGGAAGTGAAACGTGCACGTCTTACAGAGTATGCAGCTGCTAAGTCATCTGCTGAGTATCATGCAAAAGAGAACGGTGAGCATGGTGTATGGCAGTACAAGGTAGATCTTGCTCTTCCATGTGCTACACAGAATGAGTTAGATATCGAGGATGCTAAGATGCTCGTAGCTAACGGTGTTACATCTGTAACAGAGGGTGCTAACATGCCTACAACTCTTGAGGCTACAAAGTACTTACAGGAGAATGGTGTTCTCTTCGTAGGTGGTAAGGCTGCCAATGCTGGTGGTGTTGCTACATCTGCACTTGAGATGAGCCAGAACTCTGAGAGACTTTCATGGACATTCGAAGAAGTTGATGGAAAGCTCAAGGGAATCATG
>URYB01000165.1 GCA_900552085.1 uncultured Lachnobacterium sp. | reverse complement strand
ATATTGTGTTCCTCATCAAACCGGGCTTTCAGTTCCACAAGTACCGTAACCTGTTTTCCATTTTCTGCCGCCTGTGCCAGACTGCTGATAATCGGCGAATTGCCACTGACACGATACAGTGTCTGCTTGATTGCAAGAACATCCGGATCTACGGATGCCTGACGGATAAAATCTACAACCGGATCAAATGTTTCATACGGATGATGAAGGAAAATATCGCCTTTACGGATTGCAGCAAAAATATCACTGCCCGGTTCAATTTCCGGAACGCGCTGCGGTGTATATGGTTTATAACGCAAATGATCATATCCTTCAATACCATACAATTTCATAAGAAATGTAAGATCGATCGGACCTGCGATATGGAATACATCTTCCTGTGCCACTTTTAATTCCGTCTTTAAAAACTTCAACAGTTTTTTGTCTGCTTTATCTTCGATTTCAAGTCGGATTACTTCGCCCCACTGACGCATTTTCAGCTTACTCTCAATTTCCTTTAACAGATCAGATGCCTCATCCTCATCAATGGTCAGATCCGCATTTCGCATGATACGGTATGGATACGCGCACAACACTTTGTAATTTGAAAACAGAATTCCGATATTCCGCTCGATAATCTGTTCCAGTAAAATAAATGACTTTGTTCCTTCTTCACTCGGAATCTGTACCAGGCGCGGAAGCACACTTGGTACCTGTACCGTCGCAAAAACCGTCTCATCCCCTGCCTGTTTGCTGCTTAACAGTGCCGCAATATTCAAAGTCTTATTTCGGATGAGCGGAAACGGACGTGACGCATCCACCGCCATAGGCGTAAGAACCGGATAAACACTCTCCATAAAATAGCGGTCCACAAATTTTTCCTGTTCCTTTGTCAGATCCTCGTAAGCATCCACCAGATAAATGCCTTCTTTGTTCATCAGCGGAACAAGCGAGCGTGTATACGTATTGTACTGTGTATTGACCAGTTCCCGCGTCACACTGTTGATTGCAGCAAGCTGCTCTCCTGCGGTCATTCCTGCAATATCACGTTTTTTGTAATTCGCATGAACCATGTCGAGCAATGATGCAACTCTTACCATAAAAAATTCATCCAGATTTGAAGAGGTAATACTTACAAATTTTAATCTCTCTAAAAGTGGGATTGTCTTATCTTTCGCCTCACTCAATACACGATTATCAAATTTTATCCAGCTTAATTCGCGGTTGTCGTAATAACTTGGATTTTTAAAATCAATCTTTGCTTCCATAGATACCTCCTCAGCAATTATATATGCGCTTCTGTTTCAAAATCGGCTTCATGCTGTATATATTTTCAAAATATGCAGTCTTTGCCTCAAACAATGCCTCCTCCAGCGATATATCTTCAAAAGCCTCTACTGTGAAGACAAGATTACGTTCCTTGACTGCAATCCGGATATTTTTAAATTTCTGTTTATGGCTCTGATCTAAGGCATTGGCCACTCGAAGAATGGCAGATAATTTGGCAACACATAAATAATCGTCTTCACTCAGCCGGTCTGACAACTCTTCATACGGATCAAGCGGCAATGTGTTATACAATACGACCATAGCTACAATTTCACGTTCCTGGTGCGTCAGTCCGATAATCTCCGATGACATAATAATATGGTATGCATTCTCCGGAGATTCCGAAAGACTTACATATTTTCCACAATCATGCAGCATCGTTGCCACTTCCAGCAAAAGCCTCTGTCTTTTTCCCAGTCCATGCACTTTTTTCATTGCATCAAAAATCTTTGTAGAAAGTTTTGACAGTGCCTCAATATGTGGTGTATAGCTGTTGTAATGCTGTGAAAGGAAATGCGCTGCCGAAAGAACATCCGCATCAAAATCATGTGTAAGCGAAAGCAGCTTATTACGCTGTCCGTAATCATATGCAATACCATCCTGTATGTTTGCCCCCGGTACCCAGACTGTCTTTGGACAAATACTCTGTACCAGTGTTTTAAAAAGAATGATTGCCGGTATGATCAAAGGTTCCCGGTCATTTGACAGATTCAGTTCATATGTGATTTCTTCGAGTGTCTTTTTCTGAAGCTTGTCAATAAATTTTACAAATTTCTCTGATTTTACCTGACGTTTTTTCTGCTCATTTTCATCAATCTTCCGAATCAGTTCGGTCGCATAATCACTTATCAGGATGACATAATCCACAGTCTCTGTCATATACATGGCACGAAAAGCTTCCAGTTTTTTGTTCATGTACTCTTCGATCTGTGTCTCATACAAAGCAAGTGAATGGCCTCTGTCACTTAACAGATTATACAGGCGCATGATTCCGGCCTCGATATGCTGTGTTGTAATCAGCCTTCCCTCTCGGAAAATGGTGATCTGTACGCTTGCGCCTCCCACATCGACCACAGCAGCACTCGTCTGTATCATTTTTTCAAAAGCTTCCTGTCCCGCTACGGATTTGTAACTGATAAAACGATGTTCTGAATTGCTGACCACCTTCACACGAAATCCCGTGCGCAAATACACCTGATTCAATACAAACAGTTCATTTTCCGCATCACGCAGTACTGCAGACGCATATACTTCATAATCTTTCACACGATAACTTTCCATGATTTCTTTGAACTGTGCCAATGTCTCACACAGTTCTTCCACACGCTCATATCCGATCCTGCCCTCCACGAAAGCATCGCTTCCCAAATCCAGCCGGGCACGAATATGATCTACCTGATGAAACTTCTTTTTATCCATGAACTCAAAAACTTTCAGACTGACGTCATAAGTTCCGATATATATTGCTGCAAATGTATGAACTGCCATACGCTCACCCCTTCTAGTACGTTCCAAGTATTTTAAATGAAATAGTTTCTTCCTTTAATCCCCGCAATGCATTACGTACTGCATTATCTGAAAATGTTCCCTCAAAATCAACAAAGAAACGATATTCCCAGTTCTTATTCTGAATCGGTCGTGACTGAATATTGATCATATTGATATCATTATAAATAAAATGCGAAAGTGCCTGATACAATGCACCACTCTCATGATTTACCTCAAAGCAGATGCTGATACGGTTTGCCTGTGGTGTATAGATTTTCTTTCCTGTCACAACAATAAAACGAGTGGAATTATTTTTATTATTCTGGATGGAATTTTTCAGTACTTTTAATCCATAAATTTCTGCATTCTTTGCACTTGCAATGGCTGCCTGATCCACTCTGCCATCTTCTTTTACTTTCTTTGCAGCCACCGCATTATTGCTCAGGCTGAACTTCTCCCATTCTTTGTGTGCCTCAAGAAAATCACTACACTGCATCAATGACTGCTTATGGGAATATATTTTCGTAATATCCGATTCCTGTGCATCCGCCAGTCCAAGCAGCGCATGATTGATCCGGATAATCTGTTCTCCAACAATATAATTGTCATATTCTACCAGCAGGTCATAATTTTCCGACACGATACCGGCCGATGAATTTTCAATCGGAAGAACTGCGTAATCAGCTTTCCCGGTCCGGATTGCCTCCATCGCATCTTTCCATGTATCCACATGAAAACTGTCACAGTTTTCACCAAAGAACTGTTCCATGGCTTCCTGACTGTATGCTCCTTCCAGTCCCTGAAAGACGATTCTCGCATTCGAATAATCCAATCCTTTTACCTGCGTAAACTCACAATCAAAATTAACACCGTGCGCAGTCAGAAGCTGATACTGATTTTTACGGCTCATAGCCATAATCTGCTCGAATAACTCCCGCACACCTTTTCGTGTAATATCAGTATGTGTTTTTTCTTCTAACGTATGAAGTTTAGAATCTTCCCGCTCCTTATCGAAGATTTGTTTTCCAGTCTCAATTTTGTATTCTGCAACCTCTGTTGTCAGCTGCATGCGTCTTTCATAAAGCTCGACGATTTTATCATCAAGCTCATCAATTTCATCACGTATTTCCAGTAAATCTCTCATAAATGTACTCCTTCAATTCTTATTAAAATTTTATTACACATCCTTATAAAAGGCAAGTAATCCTTGAAAGATTCTCCGGTAATATGTATGATTATAAGTATCTTTTACACAGGAGGCTTACAAAATGAAAAAATCAAAACTTATCCTTCTAATTTTTGTGTTCATTCTCATTCTCGGAGGTATCGGACTTTTTACCAGATTAAAAGACCGGACGATATACAACAAAAATTACGTCAACGGAAATTCTGCTGGAAATCTATACAATGCCGGGCTGTTCTGCGAAGACAGTGGCACCATCTTTTTTGCCAACCCGGATGACAATTACCGGTTATATTCCATGGATTCCAATGGAGACCATTTAAAAAAGCTTTGTGATGATACCGTCATGTACATCAATGCTGATGAACACTATATTTACTATGTCCGCAACAACGACCGTAACAGTGCCAGCTTTGCTTTTTTCACCTTTGACAACAACAGCCTGTGCCGCGTCACACGTAACGGTAAAAATCTAAAAATCCTTGATCCCGATCCTTGCATCTACGCAACTTTGATTGGTAATTATGTGTACTATCTCCACTACGACAAAGACCAGGCAACAACACTTTACAAAGTCGGGATCGACGGAAAAGGCCGGTCAAAAGTCAGTGACAGTTATCTCTTTACCTGCAGTACGCTCGGTCAGTATTTTTATTCAAACGGAACAACAACCGACGGCTGTCTGTATCAATACGATTCGGTATCGGATGAAATGACCAAGATTTATGATTGCAACTGTTACAAACCTATTGTATCCGGAACCGATAATGTTTATTACCTGGATGTGGACCAGAATAATGCTTTAGTACATACCAATATATCCGCAGACAATCCACGGACACTTACCACGGACAGCATTGATCTTTATAATGTGTACGGAAGTTATATTTATTATCAGAGATACTCCGAAGATCATCCCGCACTGTGCATGATCAAAAACGATGGAAGCGACTTCAAAGAACTCGCACAGGGAAACTATTCCAACATCAATGTCACTTCCAACCGCATTTATTTTACTGACTTTAAAACGCGGCAGGTGTTCTATACCTCAACTTCCAATCCAGGAGAACTGACACCGTTTCATCCTGGTGTTGCAAAATAGGCTCGAAAATAAACACACACACGTCTGTATGATACAAACGCGTGTGTTTTTTTATGCTCCAAAGTCAAATAAGGATAACTGGTTCGATTCCGGTATATCTCCGAACAATCCCAAATCACTCATCAACTCAATCGTTGTCTTTGACACTTTCGTCCTCTGTCGAAAATCATCTTTGGATAAAAACGGTCCATCTTTTGCAGCTTCTGCAATCGCAACTGCCGCATTGTCTCCAAGACCATCTATCGTATTTAGTGCCGGCAGAAGTTTTCCATCCACGATCTGAAAATGATGTGGTTCTGATGTATAAATGTCAATTGGCAGAAATTCAAATCCTCTTGCATACATTTCCTGTACCAGACGCATATCTTTGTAAGTGTCCTGTTCCTTTTTGGAAAGTTCATCCTTGCGCTTTTCATACTCATGCATGTAGCCTTCAAGTTTATCTTTTCCCTGACACATCAGTTCATAACTGAAAGCAGTTGCACGGATAGAAAAATATGCAGCATAATACGCAAGCGGATAAAAAACTTTACAGTATGCAATGCGCCAGGCCATCATTACATAAGCTGCCGCATGCGCTTTCGGGAACATATACTTAATCTTTTCACAGGACCAGATATACCAGTCCGGCACATTATGGTCGATCATGTCCTGCTTCCACTCTGGCCACTTGTCACATTTTCCTTTCGCCACAATTCCTTTACGCACATTCTCCATAATCTTGAATGACTCCTCGGAATCAAGTCCCATACTGATCAGATAGATCATAATGTCATCTCGTGTACAGATAGCGGTTGAAATGGTTGCCTTTTTCTCCTGAATCAGCGTCTGTGCATTTCCCAGCCACACATCGGTTCCATGGGAAAGTCCTGCGATACGCACCAGATCCGAGAATTCGGTTGGCTGCGTATCAATCAGCATGCCCATGGCAAAATCAGTACCAAATTCCGGAATACCCAAAGCGCCAAGCTGACAGTTCACCATTTCATCCGGTGTAATTCCAAGCGCCGAAG
>URYB01000164.1 GCA_900552085.1 uncultured Lachnobacterium sp. | reverse complement strand
GTTTTATGCGGATTTGAGCCGATTTTTTATACCACACATCCTAATGAAGAGCCAAAATTATTTTTTATTTTTACATTTGGATTATTCATTACATGCGGCAATAATGTTGTCAATGCCAAGAACAATGCTACTATCTCCCCTCTTCCTCAATGGAACGGTCAAAATGCTGCTACCTATGCCAAAAATTATGCCAAGGATTATAATCCATATTACCATGCATTCTCTAGCGATTGCACAAATTTTGCATCACAGTGTGTTTTAGAAGGAAAGTGCTTGATGGATGGAGATAGCAAAAATTCTCCCAAGAAAAAGGGAAATATAGTTAATACCTCCTCCAAATGGTATTACCTATCCGGTGGTGACCAAAATAATTATGTATGCACTACATCCTGGTGTAGATGTTCTGGTGAAAATGCCTTTGCAAATTATTGGTATAAATACAATATAGGATGTTATAAAAAATTAGATAATGTACGAAAGAATGTTTCAATAGGTGATGTCATTCAAATAACTTTAAAGGATGGCACTTTAAAACATTCGATTATCGTTACAAAAATCGACAAAAAAGATATTTATTGTGCTTCGCACACAGCTGATTATCCTCAAAAAGCATTAGCCAAAATAAATAAAAATGCCAAAAAATCTTGGGGAAATGTCAAATACACCATTTTTCATTTTGAATAAAAATTACAGGAGTATATATCAATGCACAAATTAACAATTAAAAAGAAACGAATCATCCTGGGATGCACCATCACCATTGTACTCATCGCAGCCATCATTTTTTACATGATAACTGCACTAAAAGTTAAAATGGACAGCAGTACGATTGAACAGTATTCCACACTTCAAATGACACCTGAAATTGTACAAAACTTTGATGGTTCCAAAATCGTAGACACTTCCGATTACTATGACAATTATTATGATATAAAAGATCTCAACAATGGTAACTATGGAAATGTATTTGAATTTGTATATCACTTTGAACTAAAACGATATCTGAAAATAAATGATTATATCGTAGAAGCAACCATTGATGATTCCGCCTTATCAGATGATGAAAAAATCTTCTTTTTAGAATCAACCGGAGGTATCCATGGGCAGCAGGTTTTTGCATGTGATGGAAACGGTAACACAGCTTCTATGTTTTTATCATTAACTGGCTGTACCTATGGTAAAAGTAATGATGAAATTACAAATATAGCCAAAAAAATGAAAATTACCTTGTGGATTGAAAATAAAAACGGAAAGGTCCATAAAAAGAACATACGGTTATCGAACTTATCTCCTAATGCTACAGAAGCAGATACAGATGAAATCGCATTTATGAAAGATACTCTTAATATAAAAGAATAAAGGTGTGTTATGTTTCAATTAGAAAATGTTAATAAAATTTACAAAAACAAGGAGACCGAATTTAAAGCTTTAGACAATATTTCATTGGAAATAGCAGATCAGGAAATTCTTTCGATTATCGGCACTTCCGGCTCCGGGAAGACAACCTTGCTCAATATAATGAGCACGGTTGCTCCCCTTTCGAGCGGGCGTATAAATTACAACGGTATGATGTTAGATACTCTAACACAGTCTGAATCTGCTGATTTGCGCTTGCATAAATTTGGTTTTGTATTTCAAAAATATTACTTACTTCCAACTTTAAATATTTATGACAATATCTGTCTTCCACTTATCTTAGCAGACAAATCCCCAAAGCCTGACTACATAAATGAATTATGTGAAGTTCTTGAACTCACCGATCAATTAAAAAAGATGCCAACCCAATTATCTGGAGGCCAACAACAAAGAGCAGCTATTGCAAGAGCACTCATTATGCAACCAGAAGTTATTTTTGCAGATGAACCTACCGGAAATCTGGATAGCCATAACAGCCAAAAAGTTATGCACCTTCTTTTAGAATGCGCTAAAAGATATCAACAAACCGTCATCTATGTGACCCATGATACCCACCTGGCGGCATTGGCGGATCGTCAAATTCAAATAAAGGATGGACGAATTGTATGAGAAAGAAATTAAAAAAACAAATATTCTGTAGTTTTCTTTATGAGCGCAAATATATTGTATGGGTATTTTTAACCTGTTTTCTGTCAGCTCTTTTATTTTTCGGATATTGTGTAATGCACGAATCCAACCAGAAAAGTATTCTCAATGATATGATAGCCACTTATGGTTCCTATTCATACAATATCTCCGGCATTGAAAATTCCGACTTACATTTTGTTACCAATGATACCAATACAAAATCGTATACAATCTCTCAGGAACAAAATGTAACATTTGACGATAAAACATTTCACTATATTATCGCATCCAAAAATTTTTTTGAATATGCCAACTATCGTATTGTAGATGGAAAATATCCAACAAATGAAAACGAAATTCTAGCACCTAAATGGTATCTGTTTCAACTTGGTCTTCATCCGGACAATATGATTGGAAGTAAAATCACCTTGAAAAATCCTGATACAAATGAACTGGAAACAAAAATTGTATCGGGACTGGTTGTCAATTATGAATCCAGCATTACTGCTGATAATAACAATGCTTTTTTCATTTTTTCAGACAATTATGTAAAGTATAAAAATACAACAAACCATATATATGTCGTTGCTAATAACTTAAAAAATCTGGATTCCTACGTATATCATCTGGCAACTGCCTCCAACAAACTGGATAAAAATGTGTATGATTATGAACTAAATGAAGTTTTGCTTGAAACACTTGGATATACCCAGGCAGGTCGTTTGGAACATCGCAAAAACTTTGGCATTTACTTGTGTATTATGGCTTTAATCATCGCTTTCATAAGTATCATTCTTGTAAATACTCTGACCGTATGCCTGTTAAAATGGAAACCTTCCCTGCAGGTGTATAAAATTATTGGCGCTAACATGATAAATATAAAACTTCATATTATTGTTCTGTTTTTAATCACTATTATTGCCGGAATTCTTTTTGGCTATTTTCTGGGAACAATATTGTTCTACTTTGCTGTGCCACACATATTTCATATGAAATTCGAATTATCCATTATCTGGCTCTTTGCAGAAAGCATATGTGAAATACTTATTTTACTTATGCTACTGACCTATAAATTGAATTCCTATGAAAGCAGTTCCTCGGAACAAATACTAACCGGCTATTCAACGAATTATCAGGAAACCATGCACACTTTATTTGGTAAAAAATTATTTGGAATGACCAAACTATCCTTTCGAAACTTTAAACTATATGGAAGAAAAAAGCTTATCAATATTTTATCGATTTCACTTTGTATTCTGCTTTTATTTGCAATAAGTATACAGTTTAAAGAGCAAACAAAAACAACGGATAACAACAACTCTTATAAGTATCTGGTCAAATTTGAAGATTACTACAATGTCTGTCTGAAAGCATCTCCCGATGAAGTAGACAGTCTTAGAAAAATCAGTAATAAAGTCCGTGATCTTTGCATTAAAAATAAAATTACGCAGTATTACTGTAATGGAACAACTCTCGATTGGAAGCTTCCCAAAAGCAAGCTTGGAGAGGATTACAAAAAAGATTTGGAAACGACAGCTTCTGGCATCACTTTGCTGCATAATTCCCAAAAGGATATTGATATTGATTTGGTTCTAATGGGATATTCTCAGCCTATGATTGCAGAACTTATGCAATCTTCAGATTCAAATCATACCATTCTGGAGAATGGAGATGGTATTTTTCTCTCCCGCACAACCAATCTTGACGGAAATGGCGGACAAAGTATTCTCTCCATGATTGGACAAAACTATAAGATATCCACACTTCAAATGGATTCTTCCAAACAGGATTGGAAAGACCTGTCGATAAATATTACGGACGAAACCGACCATCTGTTAGTGTATCCTTCCGATACCTCAAACAGTCTGTGTCTAATTATCGATATTGATCAATACAATCACTATTTTAACAATGACTTTGTTTCTTCTTTCTATTTGAAAGATATCGATCCTGCGGTCATAGATGAAATGCAAGCGATTTTAAGTGACAATACCTATGTACAATTTATTAATCTGGATGATCAGACAACACTCTTACAGCAAGGGAAACTGCGCCGTTTAATTCTTATGATTGTAATTTTATGCAGCTGCTGTCTCTTTTCATTAATGAATATACAAATACAAAATATTTTTGAATTTGATTATCGAAAGCAGGAATTATATCTACTGAAACTAATCGGAATATCAAAACCAAAACATTTTATCCTGATCGCACTTGAATCATCCTACACTTACTTCATAGGACTGTTTGCTGGATTAGGTCTTTCTAAAATACTAAAGGTCTTTTTATACCATATGGGAATTTTAAAAGATATCCAGCTTGGCTGGATATTTGTACTTACCAGCAGTATTACAATCCTCATTTTTATGTTTTGCTCTATCCTTCTTACCTGTTGTAAATATGGGAAATACACAAACGAAGCTGTTGCACTAAGCAATTAGTACAACAGCTCCCTTTTTATCATGATATGATTATCTTAAATTTGTATAATCCAAAAAGAAACACATACAACTGACTCTTTCGGTTCCTTCATTCCGATATATATGCGGCTGATCCGTCTCGAACTTGTACACCTGTTCCTTATGAACCTCCTGTACATGATCGTGACACTCTACCGTCAATATTCCTTCAATAACTGTGAGATATTCCCGCGTTTTCTCCCCATGGCTTCCGCTTGTATATACACCGCCGGGTTCCACATCGATGCGATACACTTCCACCGACTGTGAATCCTCATAAGGAAAACACGTCCATACTTTGTACTGGCCTTCCAGTTCCTTCGTTGGGATCATCGCATCCGGCGATACGAGACAAAAATCCATGCGGGGCGGATCGATCAGTTTCTGAAACTCAATGCGCAGTCCGCTGGTAATCTTTCCCAACACACCGAGGGAAGGATTGGCCGTGCCTTTTTCGATCTGTGCCAGCATGCTCTTACTTACGCCGGTCTGCTCTGCCACCTGATCAAGACTCATTCCTTTTGACTGGCGAATCCGTTTTAAATTTTCCGATACATTATGTGATAAATAATCCATCGTCATTTCTCCACATTTCCTTTTCTTCTTATTCTACTATAAGATCATTCGCAGGTCAAAAGACGTTCTTTCTATAAAGCTTTTTTGTATAACATCTCAATATCGCATTGACGGGAGGACCGTGGATTTACCGCAATGTTTCCGCTCTTCATCGCATCCACTGCCATCGCCTCAATCTTGCTTTCAATCTCTTCCCGTGTAACTTCACCTGTTTTACTTGCCTGATTGATTGCTATGGTCAGATTCTCCGGAATGCCGATATCTGCACAAAGACTGCGGATCGCGTCCACCAGCATCATCGGTTCAAAATCGTCTGCATATGCCGGAACCGGACTGATATCATTATAAATGGTCAGGTATCTTCCATGATCTGCCAACGCATTGTACTCTGCTACCACTGGAAGAAGAACCGCATTGGCCACGCCATGTGGTACATCGAAAAATGCGCTCACCGGATGACTCATAGCATGGACATTGCCAAGTCTTGCAAATGAGAATGCAATTCCTGCAAAAAGCGAACCAACCATCATCGCCTCAGCAGCTTCCATGTCCCCGCGATTTGCCACAAACCGGCGAATGTTCTTTCCAATCAGCGCCATCGCTTTTTCTGCCATAGCATCCGAAAACGGAGAGGCCGCTGTGGAAATATAAGCTTCCTCTGCATGAATAAAAGCATCAATGCCACAGGCTGCCGCCACACTTGCCGGTGCTGTCGTGATCAGTTCCGCATCGAGAATTGCATATGCCGGAAGCAGCTCGTAGCTGAATACCGTAAGTTTATAGTCTCTGCTGTGATCCGTAATTACCGAAAATGCTGTGACCTCGGAACCTGTTCCGGCAGTCGTCGGAATTGCGATCAGAGGAATGATTGGTCCCGGCACCTTATGCGCACCTTCATATTCGGTGATGCTTCCGCCGTACTTTGCAACCACACCGACTGCTTTTGCAACGTCCATCGGGGATCCACCACCAAATGCAACAATAAAATCCGCTCCCGATTCCTTAAATCTCTCCGTCGC
>URYB01000163.1 GCA_900552085.1 uncultured Lachnobacterium sp. | reverse complement strand
CTCCTGCCGGATAGAAATACAAGCCGGTAACCGCATAGTTACTCTTTGGATTCTCAGGTTTCTCCTCAATCGAGATTGCCTGACCATTCTCCGAAAATTCCACCACACCAAAGCGTTCCGGATCACTAACATAATAGCCAAATACTGTAGCTTTTCCATGTGCGGCATCTTCAGCGGCTGAGCGGAGAATCTTTCCGAAACCATTTCCATAAAAGATGTTATCGCCAAGTACCATGGCACAGGCATCATCGCCGATGAACTCTTCTCCTAATATAAAAGCCTGAGCAAGTCCGTCCGGTGAAGGCTGTACCTTATATGACAAATTCACGCCAAACTGATTTCCATCTCCAAGCAATGCCTCAAAACGTGGGGTATCTTCCGGTGTGGAAATAATTAAAATATCCCGGATTCCCACAAGCATCAGTGTAGAAAGCGGATAATAAATCATCGGCTTATCATACACCGGAAGTAATTGTTTACTGGTTACCATCGTAAGCGGATACAGACGTGTACCTGCACCACCTGCCAAAATAATTCCCTTCATCTATTGTTCTCCCTGTTTTTCCAATTCCTGTAAATAACGCTGTAATGCATCCTTCCAGTCGGGAAGAGGTACAAAACCATTGTCTGTCAGTTTCTTTTTATCCAGCCGGCTGTTGAACGGGCGGGCCGCTTTCGACAGACCATACTCTTCGGTTGTCACCGGAAGCACCTCTGTATCCATACCTGCCTGACGGTAAATCTCCTTCGTAAAATCATACCAGGAAATATAGCCGCCCTCATTTGTTGCATGATAATATCCGTATTTTTCAGACTCAATCATATCGACCAACAGGCGGGCAAGATCATATGTATATGTCGGTGTACCTATCTGGTCATTGACCACACGCACCTGCGGATGACTCTTCCCGACCTGCAGCATCGTCTTGATAAAATTCCCGCCATTCAAACCAAATACCCATGCAATACGCACGATAAAATATTTTTCTAATGTCGAAGAGACCGCAAGCTCACCACCAAGCTTTGTCTGTCCGTATACATTCAATGGCGCATATTCCTTGCAATCCGGCTCCCATGGCGCAGTTCCCTGTCCATCAAACACATAATCCGTGCTGATATATACCATTTTTGCATCCACCATTTTTGCCGCATTGGCAATGTTTTGTGTTCCATCCACATTGATTGCTTTGACTTTCTCCTGTTTATCTGCATCTTCTGCAGCATCCACAGCCGTCCATGCCGCACAATGCACAACAGCATCCGGTCTTATTTCTGTAATCACATGTTCTACCGCTTTTGCGTCGGTAATATCCAAAGCGACATATGGTACACCTGACGCAACCATATCAACCACATCCGATCCAATCGCTTCGTAGCCCCTGGATGTCAGTTCATTGATCACATCATGCCCCAGTTGTCCGCCGACACCTGTTACAAATACTTTCATTTATAACCCTTTCTTTTATAAAATTTCATTTTATAAACCCTTTTTTCCATACATCTCATTATAATAATTCTGGTACTCACCGTTCACAATGTTCTCCCACCATTCCTTGTTATCCAGATACCACTGAATGGTCAGGCGGATACCATCCTTAAACATTGTCTCCGGAAGCCAGCCAAGTTCGTTATGGATTTTTGTCGGATCGATTGCATAACGCATATCATGTCCCTGACGATCCTGCACATGCTCAATCAGGCTTTCCGGTTTCTGTAAATACTCGCAGATCAGCTTGACAATATCAATATTCTTCATTTCATTGTGCCCACCAATATTGTATACTTCACCGACAGTTCCGTTCTGAAGAATCAGGTCGATTGCCTTACAATGATCCTCAACATAAAGCCAGTCACGTACATTCAGTCCTTCACCATATACCGGAAGCGGCTTATCAGCCAAGGCATTCGCAATCATCAATGGAATCAGTTTTTCCGGGAACTGGTATGGTCCGTAATTATTGGAACATCTGCTGATTGTAACAGGAAGTCCATAAGTTCTGTGATATGCCATAACAAGCAGGTCCGCAGAAGCTTTCGATGTGCTGTATGGGCTGGATGTATGGATCGGTGTATCCTCATGGAAAAACAAATCCGGACGATCCAGTGGCAGATCACCATATACTTCATCGGTAGACACCTGATGATAACGTTTGATTCCGTATTTTCTACATGCATCCATCAAAACAGAAGTTCCGATGATGTTCGTCTGTAAAAAAACTTCCGGATTCTCGATTGAACGATCCACATGCGACTCTGCAGCAAAATTCACAATCACATCCGGATGTTCCTCCTCGAAAAGTTTGTAAACGCCCGGTCTGTTGCAAATATCCAGCTTTACAAAGCGAAAGTTCGGCTGATCCATAACCGGCGCAAGTGTTGACAAATTGCCCGCATAAGTCAGAGAATCCAGACATACGATACGATCCTGCGGGTGTTTCTTTAACATATAAAAAATAAAATTACTGCCGATAAATCCGGCACCACCTGTAACAATAATGTTCATTTTCATTTCCTCCATTCTTCTGTTACACGCATTATAAAAGGTGACCCAAGGTCACCTTCAAGTATTTTTTTAAAAAAATCACTATTTATTTTTTGCAGATAAACGCTCCGGCCTCTTTTGTAATATGAAATCCGCCACGCATTTGCTGCGAAACAAACTCACCAAATTCTTTATATTGATCCAATAACAGCTGATTCTGATTTCCATGACAGGATAAAATATAGGAAATCAATGGTTCCGGCTCATCGATCTCGATGGCGTCTTTATAAATATGTTCCTCTGCTTCCGGGAAAAAAGCTCTTAAAATTTCCGCACCATTTTCCAATCCGAAATGTTCATACAGACAATCCGCAGACAACACAATATCCTTATTAAACCGTTGAACCAGTTCTGTAATTTCTTTCATATGATTCCGCCCATATGTGCTGCATAAAAACTGGCCGTTCGGTCGAAGCACCCTTTTGCACTCAGACAGCACCTGCGGAATATCTTCACAATAAAACAATACATGGTTGGCAATGACCAGATCAAACGCTGCTTCCCCATATGGAATCTCATTACAGTCAAACCTCTCATAGGAAAACCGTTCATCCTCTCCCAGTTCACGCTGCACATCACGAAGCATACCATCTGACTTGTCCGAAAGAACCACCTGTATATGCTCCGGAAGCCATTCCCTGTTTTCACTCCAAAGCGCGCCATTTCCACAACCGATTTCCAGGATTCGCATCCCTTCATGCAGCTCGCATTGTTCAAGCAGCCACGGAAACCATCCTTTCGGATTCACGGAATACTCCCGGTGCAGCCGAATACGTGCTGAAATGTTCGCTGCATTCTGATACTGTGTCTTCAGGCTCCGCTCCATCGCAGTCAGGTGGATCAGATCAAGCATACGATTCCAGTCCATTTCCTGTTTCTGCTGAATCGCATCCATTGTGCTGTCGATGGCATCATTCATCGCCTGCATTTCCTCGATACGCTCCTGAATCAGTTTCTTCTGTACGCGCATAGATTCTAATAGATACTGCTGATCCGCAGATGCAAGTGTCATCTCACGAATATCCTGCAAAGAAAAACCGAGATATTTCAACAGAAGAATCTGCTGAAGTTTTGCAAAATCAGCCTCTGTATACAGTCGGGCACCCGCTGATGTCTTTGCCGATGGCTTTAAAATATTCTGTTTATCATAATATCGTATCGTTCGAAGTGTCACATGGGCTTTCTTTGCAAACTGACCGGATGAATAGTATCCTTTCATAGCTTTCTACTCCTTCTTTCGCATACTGACGATAAGTGCATAGATATCCGGATTTTTCTCCTTCAAATGCTCATCAAGCACATGACGCCGCTCCTGAAAACGCTCTGCAAGTTCCGGATGTTCTCTTGCAATCCGTTCATGTACGTCCCGCCGATGAGCCTCAAAATGTGCAGCAAGTGTCTGCTCATCTTTTCCGGAAATATGTACGATTTCCTTCAAATGCTCCTCTAGATGTTCCAGCCACTCATCCTCATCGAGTTCTTCCAGATGTGACCAGCGTCCATGTAACAGTTCCTCGACATCCCCTGTCTTTTTCAACTGTTCAATCTGCAGATGTATCTGCTTTTCAATCTGTTCCTCCGCTTCACTTCCAAATGCCCATACAAGCTCCTGCACTCTGTTGTCCGCACGTTTTCGTGATGCACTTCTCGTCTCATTGTCAACACCCTCCAACGGATACGGCCGCCGGATTCCCATATCCTTGAGAGCAATATGAATGGTCCTGCGCACACAACCTTCCTCTATCAGATAGCCAAGTCCAAGCTGGCGCAACTGGTCGTTCACTGCCGCAATATGTTCCGTCATATAAAACCGGATTCCGCGTTCCTTCAAGGAACGATACAAAATCTCCAACCGATCTGCCGCAGTGATATCAATGCTTCCGATTCCGCTGGCGTCCAGAATCACCGCTTTCGTGTCCGTCTTGATATGACTTTCAATATCATGCTGTAATACTGCAACGTTTGCAAAGAACAAATTGCTGCTGAACCGATAGATTACAACCGAGGATATTTCATGAATCTGGCTGCTCTCCTTCAAATCACGAAAGTGGCTATGTCCCGGCTGGATTCCAAGAAAACAACGTGCCGGTTTTGATGTCCGGATAATCATTTCCGAAAAAGACAGGATGATACCAATTAGCACACCATTAATCGTTCCAAGCATCAACACCGCAACAAATGCACCAACAAATATAAAAAACTCTGTCCGCGAAACTTTCCACAGTCTTGCTGCCAATTCAAATTCCGTTGCTCCAAGCAACGCAGATATTACGATTGCCGTAAGTACAGGAACCGGGAGATATCCGATAAATCCTGTTCCACACAATAGAACCACAATCATGGAAAGACCGGCTACAATTCCTGTCAACTGCGTCTTGCTCTGATACTGCTCCCCCATCGCCGTACGGGAAACCGAGCCATTGATCGGACAGCATCCCGTCAGTGATGCCACCAGATTTCCCATGGAAAAGGCCCGAATTTCCTGGTTGTCGTCAATACGATATCCGTTCTTCTGCGCAAAATTATTTTCTGCCAGAAGTGTTTCTGCCATGATAACCACAGCCACCGATAAACTGATCGTGATTGCATCCTTCATCGGAATGAGCGAAAGATCCGGAAATCTCCATACTGGAAGTCCCGGTTCTACCTTACTCAGTGTATGCACTCCCAATGCTTCAAGCGGGAGAAACTTTGTCATCAATGCTCCTATTGCCATCAGAAAAACTGCAAACGGAATTTTCGGCCAGAGTTTCTTTGCAACCAACAGAATCCCCAGCGACACCAGTCCAAGAATAAGTGAAGGAACATTCATATCCGGAAATGTCTTTGCGATATGTAAAGCCAGTTCTGGCAATTCTCCTGTCCCGGCTGAGCCGCCCATCAGTTTTGGAAGCTGCATCAGAATAATCGTGGTGCAGATTCCTGTGATAAATCCGCCCATCACCGGTGCAGATATGTAATTAACCAGTTTTCCTGCTTTCATTAAATAAAACGCAAACAACCATACCGCCACAAGAAGCGTAAGCCCCGGTACTACGGCCAGTGCTTCCTTCGAACCACTCTCAATATGCAGGTTCAACAGTGCCGCCCCGATCAAAGCCGCCGGTGCAGCGTCCACCCCGAAAATAAACTGTGGGGATGTCGAAAAAAGCGCAAATACAAGAATCGGAAATACCGATCCATATAATCCATATACCGGCGGAAGTCCCGCAATCTGTGCATAGCCCATGGAAATCGGGATTGAAACTGCCATAATGATAATTCCGGCAAGAATATCTTTTGCCAGATTCTCTTTTTTGTATTTTTTTAATGTCTGCAATAAATTTATATTTCTCAATTCGACAGCCTTCTTTCTAGCAAGCTGCTTATTTTTCCAATCAAATAATATCCAATGTTTCCGACCACACATCCAACCATGCATCCAACGCTATTGTGAATCACATCATCAAACTCAAACAATCCACGGCACAAGACCAATTGTAATATCTCAATTGTCCCGGAGATCACAAATCCGACGAGTATGCCCCATTTCCATGTCACTTTTCTTCCTCTTATAAAAGGAAGAAGAAAGCCAAT
>URYB01000162.1 GCA_900552085.1 uncultured Lachnobacterium sp. | reverse complement strand
TATTATTCGTGTCCGGCTGTCGTAATGCATGCAAAGGCTGTTTTCAGCCACAGACATGGGATTTCTGTTACGGAAAGCCTTTTGATGAGGCTGTGCAGCAGGAGGTAATCGATTCCTTAGAGCCGGATTATATTACCGGGATTACACTTCTTGGTGGGGAACCATTCGAGCCGGAGAATCAGGCAGCATTGCTTCCATTTATGAAAAAAGTAAAAGAAAAATATCCGAATAAGAATGTGTGGGCTTTTACCGGATATATATATGATAAGGATCTGATTCCGGGTGGAAGAAAATACACGAAAGACACAGATCCGCTTCTGGATATGATCGACGTTTTGGTGGATGGACCATTCATGGAAGAATTGAAAGATATTACACTCAAATTCCGAGGTTCATCAAATCAGCGTGTTTTGGACTTGAAAAAAACGAGAGAACATGGCAAAATAGTTATGCAATTTTAGAATTGATCGGGAAAGAGGAGTGAATCAAATGAAAAAGCAAGTAAACAAAATGATTGGTTTTGTCTGCTATATCATTGGCGTGGTTTGTTCTGTCTATTTTGGTCTGTGGAAAATGCTTCTGATTCCTCTGCGGATGCTTTATGTAGCCGCGGTCAACGGGGAACTCAGTGCAACACTTGTGATTGCCTGTGCAATCAAAATTTTGTTTTCTACAACAATGACCGGACTGATCTGGTGTATTGGATACATTGCTTATAATCATTTCAAAGGAACAGAAGATCCGGATTGGGAGGCAATAGAAGCCAAACGAATGAAAAGACGGGATGAGGATGAGAAAGAGAGGCAGGCATCGTGATTTTACGTGTACCTGAATACTACGACGAATTTTCCTGTATCGCCAGCCGCTGCAAGGACAGCTGCTGTGCGGGATGGGAGATTGATATTGATGAGGATTCTTACGCATATTACAACAGTGTGGAAGGTCCATTCAGCAAGCGGCTGAAAGAAAGTATCTATGAGGCCGATGATGAGGATGGATGTGGTTATCGTTTCAAATTAAAAGGCAACAAGCGTTGCGCGATGTTAAATGATAACAATCTCTGTGACCTGTATACGGCATTGGGAGAGGAGGCACTGTGTGAAGTATGCACAGAGTATCCTCGTTTTTCTATTATTTATGGAAATGTAGAACAGAAAGCGTTAAGCCTTTCCTGTGAGGAAGTTGGCCGAATCCTGTTTGAACGCAGCAATCCGGAGAAGTTGATCGATATCGAACTTCCGGGAGACTGCGATGATGGTGAGGATGATCCGGCTTATGTGGCATTTTTTGAATGGGTGCAACAGGAAGCAGTGGCAATCCTGCAGAATCGGGAGCTTCCGGTTACCCAGCGGATGCGGGAGTTCCTTGCATGGTGTGACAGAGTACAGACGATTGTTAATTTTTCACAGGCAAAGGATGATACGACCATTCTTGCGCGTTGGAGAAATGAAGATGCAGACCGTGAGATTCATGAGTGGGAACAAAAGAACGTAGAAGGCAAAAAACAGCCTGAGCGGAACCTTTCTTATGAAGATTTCTGTGACCGTTTTGAAATTTTCCTCGATATGGAAGAACTTGATGAGGAATGGATCAACACAAAAGCAGAGTTTGAAAAGCTGTATCAGGAAGATACCTATGAAAAAGTTCTTTCGGAGTATCTGAATTCTTCCGATTATTCCGAATTGGGATATGAGCATTTGCTCGTCTATTTTGTATATCGTTATTTGATGAATGCAGTGTATGATTTTGATATTCTGTCCTATGCCAAAATGATCGTGGTGGCAACACTGGTTGTGCGGGACATGGATGCTGCGCGATACCAGCGCAATGGTGGCAGATTTACGATGTTTGACCGCATTGATGTGGCACGTATTTTCTCCAAGGAAGTAGAACATTCCGAGGGGAATGCAGAAGAACTCAAAGAAATGTGTATGATGGAAGAGATAGCAAGGGTGGATGCACTTTGCAGACAGATATAAGAAAAGCCGTTGTATGATTTAAAGTTTCGAATCATACAGCGGCTTTGTTTTGCTTTTTTACTTGTCTAAGAGATCAGTATAGAAATCTGCGTAATCACTGCGTTTTTCTTTGCTGAAATCAATTGCAGCGGATGGATGCTGATTTAAACGTCCGGTCAGAAGATACGGAATATCGTAACCCCATACAGCTCCGCTTTCTTTCAGAGGAAGCATGTAATCCTCTAAGAATTTAAGAACCGGGAAGATATTGTATTTTGGATTTTTTAAGAAGCTAAGCAACAGTTCCATTGCACAGTTGCCGGCACCACGTCCCATGGACATCATGGTTGCGTCTAACAGGCTGACACCGCGGGATGCTGCTTCAATGGTGTTGGCGAAGGCAAGCTGCTGATTGTTGTGTGCATGCATACCAATGTATTTTCCGTATGTTTCTCCAAGTTCGGTATATTTGTCAGCAATCACACGGATCTGTTCCGGGTAGAGAGAGCCGTAACTGTCTACGATGTAGATGCCGTCGGCACTGCTTTTTCCTACCATCTCAAGTGCCTGATCAATATCCGCTTCCTTTGCGTTGGAGATTGCCATAATGTTACAGGTTACTTCGTATCCCTTTGCCTTTGCATCCTCGATCATTTCAATTGCAGCAGGCATCTGATGCACGTAAGTAGCGACACGGACCATATCGATGACACTGTCTTTACTGTCAATGATGTCCTTTTTGTAATCGCAACGTCCGACGTCTGCCATAACAGAGATTTTCATGTCGGAATTGTTGTCGCCAACGATCGCACGAATATCCTCTTCATCACAGAATTTCCACTTGCCAAATTTATTTACATCAAATAACTCCTTGGAAGCCTTATATCCAAATTCCATATAATCAACGCCTGCCTTTACGTTGGTACGATACAGTGCATTGATAAAATCGTCGGAGAACATAAAGTTGTTTACAAGTCCTCCGTCACGAATGGTTGCGTCCAATACTCGAATATCGGAACGTGCTGTCATTAAGTCTCCCTTTTGAGCCATTTTTGTTTTCCTCCTTAGGTAAATTGATTATTTAACACTTTAACGCCTTAACGCGTGTGAGTATATAATAACACATTCCAATGAAATTGCAAGCAAAATCTTTACTTTTTTATATGGGACGAATATAATGATACACGGGTCAAAAGCAGAAGCGGGTTCTGCTTTTTTCACAATACAATAAACCAGGAGGAAAACATGATACACTTATTAGGAAACTATGAGTATGCTGTGATTGCATTTATTGGAATTATATTTGCATTTGCAGCCACCTGCATTGCAATTGCAAAACTGAATCAATACCTGCCAAAGGATATGGGACGTCAGTTCGCCCATGATGGAAAGCTCTCGGCCGGTAAACCAAGAGGCGCAGGAATTATTTTTGTTCTTACGTTTGTGGTTGCAGCAGTAGTTTTTGCACAGATCAATATAGAGATAGCCATTTATCTGGTGCTGATCGTTATTGAAATGTTTACAGGATTTTTTGACGATGCGGCAGATAAGCCATGGGGAGAGTACTTAAAAGGATTTCTGGATTTTGCAGTGGCAATTGTTGTGGCACTTGTATTCTTACACTACAATTCAAGCACGATCACACTTGCAATTTTCGGAACAACAGTAGCGATTCCACCTGTTTTATTTGGAATTCTTACCGTTATTCTTGTATGGGCATCCATCAATGTTACAAATTGTTCCGATGGTGTTGACGGACTTTCCGGTACGCTGACGATCATTACACTGATGACCGTTTTCATTTTGGACAATATACTTGGAATCGAAGATGGTTTCAATTACTGCATTTTGTTATTCTGTGTATGTCTGTTAGGATATCTGTGGTACAATGCTACACCAAGCAAGCTTCTTATGGGAGATGCAGGTTCGCGTGCGATGGGAATTTTTATTGCAATCGCAGTGTTAAAGATGCACAGTCCGCTTATGTACTTACTCGTTGCAGCCGTTCTGATCGTAGATGGAGGACTTGGCCTGATCAAGGTTTCGCTGCTTCGTTTCTTAAAGATTCATATATTAAAGAACGTGACCACTCCAATTCATGATCACGTTCGTAAGAAAAGCGGCTGGTCCAACGCACAGGTTGTATTCCGCTTTGCAATTATTCAGATTGTCATTTCAATGGCTGCTGTATATCTGGTAATGATCTAACAGTCAGACTTTCCGGCGGAGCAGGGCATAGAACTTTTCAATATGAAGAGGTTTGCCCTGTACCGCCTCAACTTTTAAGCGATTTTCTTCGCTGAATCCCACGAGAATATTATGATTGGCTTCGGCCAGGTAATCCATGATTCCATCGATATCGGATTTGGTATTCTTTGGACAATGGACATACAGATGCTTGTTTCCGATAATATGCATCGTATAAGAAATATTAAAATGATACCACAGAAATTTGTGGAGTGTGGAATATTTGTAAATCCACAAAATTTCATGAATCGGAATGATGGCATTGCCGTAAGGCGATGTCATAATAAAATAATGCTCTGTGATAAACATGTCCTCCGTTGCAAGCTGCGGCAGAGTGGCAAGTTCTTCTTCGGCTTCTGCAAGCATCTGGGACGGATGCCCGAAAATAATCAGGTTCTGGCATGGCGGTGACAGCACCGGGAACCGGATGAATAACAGGCAGGTCAGCAGATACAGAGCAGAATAGATCATTGTTCCAAAATAGACAATGAACAAAAAGGTCGTGACATAGCGATGATAAGCCGGCTCACTGAAATAGTAAGCATTCAGCTGGCTGTTGATACCATCGGATGTCCAGTCTAAATCATCGGAGAGATTGGACAGAAGAGTCTGATACGTTTCCTGTCCCTGTACGATACGTCCGGTGACATGGAGAGAATCAATCGCTGGGAGACCTTCCTCACAGGTATTCGGGCTGAGCAGAACGATTTCGCACTGCTTGTCCCGAATGGTATAATAAAAGTAACCGCGTGTCTGACCATGTGATTCGCTGGTATAGCCGGTAAAGCGCAGATCATAAAAGGTTGTGCGCACATAGCGGTTCTTATCCTGATACGAATTCTGTAGTGTTTCATCCGCTTTCAGTGTGTGTGGCCGGAGCATGTCTCCAAGAGGAAATACCAGCCATAAAACTGCAAGCAGAAGCAGATATATAATGGGAGAAAAAAGCCGTCTTTTATAAAAGGCTTTGATATTTCGTGTGATATAATGTTCGTAATTGTCGGTCATTAATAAAACTCCTTTGGATATTACATACCTAGAGTATAAAGGTTTCCGGATGAATAATCAACCTTGCTTTTATGCGGATAAATTGATAGTATTAGGTAAGCGTAAAAATAATTGTGTCAAGTTTTCTATGAAAACTTGATATGTAGCGCAGCGGAGGTAGCATATGGATGCTTATACAAGTTTTGCGCAGGTGTACGATCTGTTCATGGACAATGTTCCATATGAACAGTGGTGTGCATTTCTATGCAGAGTGTTAAAGAAATACGGAATTGAGGACGGACCGGTGCTCGATCTGGGATGCGGGACTGGAAAACTGACGCGTCTTATGGCAAAAGCCGGATACGACATGACCGGCGTGGACCGTTCGGCAGAGATGCTTCAGATCGCGTTGGCGCAGACCGGGGAAGAAGAAATCCTGTATTTGCTGCAGGAGATGCAGGAGCTGGATCTGGATGGATGTGTCCGGGCGGTATACAGTGCCTGTGACTGCATGAATTATGTTCTGGACGAAGCGGAACTGCAGGAAGCATTTGTCCGCGTATATGAACATCTTGAGAACGGCGGGGTATTTCTTTTTGATATGAACACAGACTATAAATACACGCAGCTGCTCGGAGAGAATACTTTTGCGGAAAGCCGTGAGGATGGAAGTTTTATCTGGGAGAATTATTATGACGAAGAGGAGCGTATCAACGAGTATGATCTTACGCTTTTTATACCGGAAGAGGATGGGTTGTACCGGAGGTTTGCGGAGACACATTACCAGAGAAACTATGATTTGCAGCAGATAAAGAGCATGTTAGAAAAAGCGGGCTTTGTCTGTGAAGCCATATATGATGATTACAGCGAAAATCTGGCACATGCCGAAAGTGAGAGAGCTGTTTTTATCGGAAGAAAAGAATAAGTAAAGGAAAAGGAGATAGATAATGTCAGATTATATCGTACGTGCAACAGCAGCGGATGCAAGCATCCGTGCGTTTGCCATCACTTCAAGAGAACTC
>URYB01000161.1 GCA_900552085.1 uncultured Lachnobacterium sp. | reverse complement strand
TAATGTTGTTGTCGTGCCAGCCCATGGCTACCTTGTCGAGATAGCGCATGCTCGAGTGCCCTTTGCTGATACAGTATTCAAGCAGATAAACAATCAGATCATTCGAAAAATGAAGATCCTCGTGCCAGAACAGAACCGTGTTCATATCATTCTCACTCAGAGGATGCTTGATGTAAGTCTCTACAATAAAGAACAATTCGGATATATCATCGTTCTTCAGAAAACCGGCAATCTCGTCTGCCGTATACGAATGCTTCTGCACAGCGACAGGCTGGGCGGAAGGTGTCGAAACCGGCATCTCCGCTGCATTATTATTGTGCAGCGCACGGACATTCTGTGCAAGACTCTCGGTAATCGGTGATGCCACAGGGGCTTCCGGTATGTTTGCATTTGTATTTGGAATAGGAAGAAGGTGAATTTTACAGATTTCACCATTTTCCTCTTCTAAATGAAGTAATCCGGTCTTCTGCCAGTAGCGCAGAGCGCGGATGACATCCATCTCTGTATTGTTAAAGCAATCAGCGATTGCAGAAATTGTACAATTTGATGCATGAGATTGCATGCTTCGTAATAAATATAAATATACCTTAACAAATTCACCATTTGCTTCAGGCATGAAGAAATCGATGAATTCATTTGGAACTATGGTATCTGTGCATGTATAGTCACGTAATATCTCTATGTTTACCATAATTGGACCTCCGATAGTTAGGCACGATTTCGTGCATTTGTGATTATAGCACAAGAATTTTCCAAATGGAAGATGAAAAAAGTCCCAGAGTACCGAGGAATAAAGGCTTTTACGAACATTGGACAAATTGTGGATAACGTGGATAACTCCGTTGAAAAATCAATCGTCCATTTAAAATATTTCTGCATCTGGCATAAAATCAAGGTTAAAGCATAGGATGATATTGTTGATGATGAAAATAAAAATCCACATAGCACGATGAATAACTATCAACGTTTCTATGTGGATAAAGTGGATAACTTATTTTCCTAAAAGGGCTTCGCCTATTTCTACAACGTTTCCGGCACCCATAGTTATCAACAGGTCACCGTTTACACAATTTTTTAATAAAAATTTCTCAATTTCCTCAAAAGATGGGAAATAGTAAGCTTCTGTACCTTTTGCCTTGAGGCGGGAGAGAATATCTTTGGAACTTACCCCGTAGGTATTCTGCTCGCGGGCTGCAAAAATATCTGCAAGCACTACAACATCTGCCATGGACAGGACATCCGCGAAATCATCAAGAAAAGCCTTGGTTCTGGAGTAAGTATGTGGCTGGAATACCAGAACGAGACGCTGATGCGGATAATTCTGCGCAGCGGACAGTGTTGCACGGATCTCGGTCGGATGATGCGCATAATCGTCGATGACAGTTACACCGTCAACGGTTCCTTTATACTGGAAGCGACGATTGGCACCACCGAAGGCATCCAGTCCACGAACAATTGCATCGGTATCAAGTCCCATGGTTACGGCAAGTGCAACTGCAGCGAGTGCATTGCTGGCGTTGTGGCGTCCTGGAACAGATAACTGTATATCTGCGACTTTTTTGTCATGATGCATAACGGTAAAGGCAGGACATGCTTTCTCGTTATAAGTTACATCGGTAGCGTAGAAATCAAAGATATCTTCAAATCCGTAGGTAATGATCTCCTGTGGAAAATCATGGGTCAGTTCCTCGAGGTTTGTAATTTCACCATTGATGATCGTTGCGCCATCTGCAAGTGTATTACCTGCAAATTCACGGAAAGAGTGACGGATATCATCAAGATCTTTGAAGAAGTCCAGATGTTCTGCTTCTACATTTAAGATAATGCTGTATTTAGGACGGAAATTTAAAAAGCTGTTGGTATATTCGCATGCCTCTGATACGAAGATGGAAGAAGCTCCTACGCGCAGATTTCCGCCAATCGATGGAAGAATGCCTCCGACGGAAATGGTCGGGTCTGCTTTGGCAGCCATAAGAATTTCGCTGATCATGGAAGTTGTTGTTGTCTTGCCGTGTGTACCTGCGACAGCAATGGATTTCTCATAGTTATCCATAATCTGGCCGAGAAGCTGGGCACGGGAAAGCATAGGAAGCTGCTGGGCTTTGGCTTCGGCAAATTCCGGATTGTCCTCGTGGATAGCTGCGGTATAAACAACAAGCTGAATACCAGGAATGATATTTTCAGCTTTCTGTCCATAGAATATAGTAGCGCCCTTTGATGCAAGAATATCAGTTAAATCTGATTCTTTGGAATCAGAACCAGAGATCGTAAAGCCTTTCTCAAGAAGAATCTCAGCAAGTCCACTCATGCTGATTCCACCAATGCCGATAAAATGTACATGAATTGGTTCGTTAAAGTTTAATTTATACATGAAGATTACCTACCTATTTATAATTTTTTAACTATTATACCACTCTGGGGTAATTCGCGCACCTGAAAAAGTATTGTGCAATGTGCCAAAATACAGAAAAAATATTTCAAAAAATTGTGAATAATGTTGTAAATATACCTATGATATGCTATGATTAAAATCAAGTAAAAATTAACATTACATAAAACTAGAACAGACGAGGAGTGATGACGTGATTAAGAAAGAAATGATAGCTATGCTTTTAGCAGGCGGTCAGGGCAGCAGACTTGGAGTTCTGACATCGGACGTCGCTAAGCCGGCGGTGGCTTTTGGCGGCAAGTACAGAATTATTGATTTCCCACTCAGCAATTGTATCAACTCAGGAATTGATACGGTGGGTGTGTTGACACAGTATCAGCCTCTGCGGTTGAATACGCACATTGGAATTGGTATTCCGTGGGATCTGGATCGTAACAACGGCGGTGTTACAGTTCTTCCACCATATGAGCGAAGCAATAACAGTGAGTGGTATACCGGAACAGCGAACGCGATTTACCAGAACCTGCGTTATATGGAAAGTTATAATCCGGAATATGTCCTGATTTTATCAGGTGATCATATTTACAAGATGGATTATGAAGTTATGCTTGATTTCCACAAGGCAAACAATGCGGATGTTACAATCGCCACCATGCCGGTTCCTTTGGAAGAAGCAAGTCGGTTCGGTATTGTGATTGCAGATGAGAATAAGAAGATCATGGATTTCGAGGAGAAACCCAAGGAGCCGAGAAGTAATCTGGCATCTATGGGAATTTATATCTTCTCATGGAAAGTATTAAGAGATGCACTGATCGAACTGAAAGATCAGCAGAGCTGTGACTTTGGTAAACATATTATTCCATACTGCTTCGAAAAGCAGAAAAGATTATTTGCGTATGAGTTTAACGGATACTGGAAGGATGTCGGTACCTTGGGTTCCTACTGGGAAGCAAATATGGAACTGATCGATCTGATTCCGGAATTCAACCTTTATGAAGAATACTGGAAGATTTATACAAAGTGTGATACCATTGAACCACAGTACATAGCACCGGGCGCTCACGTAGAGCGTTGTATCATTGGTGAGGCATCAGAGATTCATGGTGAAGTCATCAATTCTGTCATCGGACCGAATGTTTACATCGGTGAAGGAACCGTCGTGCGTGATTCCATCATCATGAAAGACACCAGCATTGGCAGAAACGTTACAGTGGACAAATCCATTATTGCAGAGAACTGCAGAATTGAAGATGGTGTAACACTTGGCATTGGAGAAGAAGCGCCGAACAAACTTAACGAAAGTGTATATTCATTTGGACTTGTAACGATAGGCGATGATTCGGTAATACCTGAGAATGTTTCCATAGGAAAGAATACTGCAATTTCAGGAGTAACTGAGCGTGAAGATTATCCGGATGGCATATTGGCAAGCGGCGAAGTAATCATTAAGGCAGGTGACAGAAAATGAAAGCAGTAGGTATTATTTTAGCCGGTGGCAGTAACAACCGGATGGGCGAATTATCCAAAAAGCGTGCAATCCCGGCGATGCCGGTGGGCGGAAGTTTCCGTTGCATCGATTTTGCACTCAGCAACATGAGTAACTCCCATGTACAGACCGTTGCGGTTCTGACACAGTATAATGCGAGATCCTTAAATGAACATTTAAGTTCTTCTAAATGGTGGGATTTTGGACGCAAACAGGGAGGATTATATCTGTTCACACCAACGGTGACAGCAGAGAACAGTGACTGGTATCGTGGCACTGCTGATGCAATGTACCAGAATATTGATTTCCTGAAGAGACGCCATGAGCCATATGTAATTATTTCCAGTGGTGACTGCGTTTACAAAATGGATTATAATGAACTTCTTGACTATCACATTGCCAAGAAAGCGGATATCACAGTTGCATGCAAAGATATGCCGGCAGATGCAGATGTCAGCCGTTTTGGTGTTTTGCGTATGAACGAGGATGCCCGCATTGTTGAATTTGAGGAAAAGCCGATCATTGCGCAGTCCAATACCATTTCAACAGGCGTTTATGTGATCCGCAGAAGACAGTTGATTGAGATTCTGGAGAAATCCGCAGAAGAGAATCGATTTGACTTTGTAGCAGATGTACTGATCCGTTACAAAAATATCAAGCGCATCTATGGATACAAGATGAACAATTACTGGAGCAATATAGCCAGTGTGGATGATTATTTCCGCACAAACATGGATTTCCTGAAGCCGGATGTAAGAGAATACTTCTTCCGTCAGGAGCCAAAGGTATATTCCAAGGTGGATGATCTTCCACCGGCAAAATATAACACAGGTTCCGAAATCCGCAACAGTCTGATTTCCAGTGGCTGCATTATCAACAGCCGTGTGGAGAATTCGGTTCTGTTTAAGAAGGTATTTATTGGAAAGAATTGTGTTATTAAGAATTCCATTATTTTAAATGATGCTTATATCGGGGACAACACACATGTAGAGAATTGTATTGTAGAGAGTAGGGGTACTCTGAAAGCCAATACCTACTACTGTGGTGAAAAAGGCGTCCTGATCGTATCAGAGAATAACGAAAGATACATGTTGTAAGGATCACACGTTTCTTTAGGAGATGGGATCTACGGATTTGGAAGGGGGCACATATGCAGATTACAGATGTAAGAATCCGTAAGGTGGATAAAGAAGGCAAGATGAAAGCGGTGGTATCCATTACCATTGATGATGAGTTCGTGGTACATGATATCAAAGTGATTGATGGAGAAAAGGGATTGTTTATCGCGATGCCGAGCCGAAAGGCCAGCGATGGAGAATATCGTGATATCGCGCATCCAATCAATTCCGGAACGAGAGAACAGATCCAGAATCTGATCTTGAAAAAATACGAAGAAGTCTTGCAGGAGAAGGAAGAAGAATAAAAATAGGGGCTGTGGAGTAATCCATAGCCCTTTTTGAGCGAAGAGAGGATATACTATGTTTTTAATTGTTGGTCTGGGAAATCCAGAGAAAAAATACGATAAGACAAGGCACAATATTGGATTTGACACCATTGATGCATTGGCAGATAAATACAACATTTCCATGAATGAGAAAAAGCATAAAGCACTTTGTGGAACCGGTGTGATCGATGGCGTGAAGGTGTTGCTGGCAAAACCCCAGACCTATATGAACCTGAGCGGAGACAGTGTTGCGGAGATTGTCAATTTCTACAAGATCGATCCGGAAGAGGAAATGATCGTCATATTTGATGACATTTCGCTTGCTCCGGGAAACATCCGTGTGCGCAAGAAAGGCAGCGCAGGTGGGCATAATGGTATCAAGAGTATCATTGCCCGCACAGGAACCCAGAACTTTATGCGGATCAAAGTCGGTGTGGGCGAGAAACCGGCCGGATGGGATCTGGCAGATCATGTGCTTGGACATTTTTCCAGGGAGGACCGTGCGCTTGTGGAGGATGCCATAAAGGATGCGGAGGCGGCAGCTGTGCTGATGATGCAGGGACAGGTGGACAAAGCCATGAATGATTTTAATGCAAAAAAGCAGGAGTAGAACGAATTGAAAGCATTTGTAGAACCGTTAGAAGAATTAAGCGGATTTGAAGAAATGACGCGCAACATGCAGCAGGAGGGACTGATTTCCATTACAGGCTGCATCGACGCGCAAAAACCACATATGATTTATGGAGTTGGCAATGGTCGTAAAAATAAGATCATTGTCACTTTTCATGAGCAGAAAGCAAAAGAATTATACGAGGATTACCGCTTTTTTGATCCGGCGGTTGTTTACTATCCGGCAAAGGACGTTCTGTTTTATCAGTCTGATATACGGGGCAATCTGTT
>URYB01000160.1 GCA_900552085.1 uncultured Lachnobacterium sp. | reverse complement strand
TAATGGAAGAGAAAAGATACCTGACGTTTGCTTTGGGAAAAGGACGTCTTGCAAAAAAAACATTGGAATTATTTGAAAAAATCGGAATTACATGTGAAGAGATCAAAGATCCGGATACCAGAAAGCTGATTTTTGTGAACGAAGAGTTGAAACTCCGCTTTTTCCTTGCAAAAGGACCGGATGTACCTACGTATGTGGAATACGGGGCGGCAGACATCGGAATCGTCGGCAAAGATACTATTTTAGAAGAGGCACGTAATATATACGAAGTTTTGGATCTTGGATTTGGAAAATGCAGAATGTGTATCTGTGGTCCAGAGAGTGCGAGAGATCTGTTACAGCATCATGAGCAGATCCGCGTAGCTACGAAGTATCCAAGGATCGCAAAAGATTATTTTTACAACAAAAAACATCAGACAGTGGAGATCATTAAATTAAATGGTTCCATCGAACTTGCTCCAATTGTTGGACTTTCTGAGGTGATTTGTGATATTGTAGAGACTGGAACAACATTAAAGGAAAATGGATTGACGGTTTTGGAAGAAGTATGTCCATTGTCAGCACGTGTTGTCGTGAACCAGGTAAGTATGAAAATGCAAAATGAAAGAATCACCAAACTGATTCGTGATTTAAAGACGGTAATTTAGAAGACTACAGGGAGGCACATTATGAGAATTCTTAAACTTACACCAGAGACAAAGAATGATATTCTGCAGAACTTATTAAAAAGAAGCCCAAACAATTATGGAGAATTTGAGGGCCGTGTAAATGCAATCATTGAAGAAGTTCGTAAGAACCGTGATCAGGCTATTTTTTCTTATACAAAGCAGTTTGACGGAGCAGATATCAATGCAGATAATATTCTGGTTACAGAAGAAGAGATCCAAGAGGCTTATGAGCAGGTAGATGAGACATTGCTTTCTGTTATTCGTAAATCTCTTGTCAATATTAAAAAGTATCATGAGAAACAGATGCAGAACTCATGGTTTACATCAGAAGATGGTATTATTCTTGGACAGAAAGTAACTGCACTGGCAACTGTAGGTGTATATGTACCTGGTGGAAAGGCAGTATATCCATCCTCTGTACTTATGAATGTATTGCCTGCAAAAGTTGCGGGTGTTGATCGAATTGTCATGTGTACACCTCCTGGAAAAGATGGAAAAGTATATGCATCCACGCTGGTTGCTGCAAAAGAGGCCGGTGTTGATGAAATTTATAAAGTCGGCGGTGCTCAGGCAATCGCAGCTATGGCCTTCGGAACAGAGAGTGTTCCAAAGGTAGACAAGATTGTAGGACCTGGAAATATTTATGTAGCACTTGCGAAAAAAGCAGTGTTTGGTTATGTAAGTATTGATTCCATTGCTGGTCCGAGTGAAATTCTTGTTCTTGCAGATGATACTGCAAATCCTCGTTATGTTGCAGCCGATTTATTGTCTCAGGCAGAACATGATGAGATGGCATCTGCTATTTTAATTACTACAAGTTCAAAGCTTGCAGAAGAAGTATCCAAAGAAGTAGATGGATTTGTAGAAGTTCTTTCCAGAAAAGAAATTATTCAGAAATCATTAGACAATTATGGTTATATTTTAGTTGCTGATACTATGGATGAAGCAATTGCAACTGTAAACGAAATTGCTTCCGAACATATGGAGATTGTCACAGCTGATCCGTTCCATGTTATGACAAAGATTCGTAATGCAGGAGCAATCTTTATCGGAGAGTATTCTTCTGAACCACTTGGAGATTATTTTGCTGGTCCGAACCATGTTCTTCCGACAAATGGTACAGCGAAATTCTTCTCGGCATTATCTGTTGATGATTTTATTAAGAAATCCAGCATTATCTCATATTCAAGAGAAGCATTAGAGAAAGTTCATACCGACATCGAGCAGTTTGCTGAGTGCGAAAAACTTACTGCACATGCGAATTCAATTCGTGTTCGTTTTGAATAGGAGCAAAAAAAGATTCAATACATATCATAAAGAGGGCATCAGATTATGGCAGATAGAATTGCAAAATTACAGCGAAAGACAAAAGAGACAGATATTGCAGTGACATTAAATATTGATGGAGGCGGTAAATCTCAGATTCAAACAGGCATAGGATTTTTTGATCATATGCTGGAAGGATTTTCCAAACATGGATTTTTTGATTTGGATTTATCCTGTGACGGCGATTTGGTGGTAGACAGTCATCATACGATTGAAGACTGTGGTATCGTACTTGGAAATGCAATCCGCGAAGCAATTGGTGATAAAAGCGGTATTCGCCGTTTTGGAAGCTGCATTTTACCAATGGATGAATCACTGGTGCTGTGTGCCGTTGATTTGTCCGGTCGTCCATATCTGGTTTTTGATGGTGAATTTACAACAGAACGTATCGGACAGATGGATACCGAGATGGTAAAAGAGTTTTTCTATGCAGTATCTTATTCTGCAGGTATGAATCTGCACATTAAAGTATTAAGCCCTGGAAACAACCACCATATGGCAGAAGCGATGTTCAAATCGTTTGCCCGCGCCCTGGATGAAGCAACCACCATGGACCCACGCATTCAGGGAATTTTGTCCACGAAAGGAAGTTTATAATAAATGGAACAAAAAAACATTGTCGCAACGCTCTATTTAAAAGAGGGAAAAGCGGTACGCTCTATGACAGATTTTACACCGGTAGATGATGTGTATCAGCTTTGCCAGCTATACAACGACAGTGGAATTGACAAGATTATTATCTTTGATTTGTCCACCAGTGATGATGAGCATGAAAAGAATATTAATACGATAAAGAATATCAATCGCAATATTGAGATCAAGGTTTGTGCAGGCGGAAATATCAACCGTCTCGAAGATGTAAAAAAACTTCTTTATGCAGGGTGCCTGCAGGTCATCTTCAATGCGAGCAAACCATCAAGTGTCGGACTTGCGAAAGAAGCGAGCGAACGTTTTGGCAAAGACCGCATTTTGGTATCCGTCAACAATGTTGATTTTATTTTCAAAAACCAGCAGAGCATTGAAGATACATTCCATGAGGTCCTTGTGCTCAATGCAGATATTCTGGATGCTTTGGAAAATCTGACAAATGTTCCTTATGTCGTTAACTTATCCGAGTATAATTATGAGGAAATTGTTCAATTATTGAAGCGCGAAAAGATTCGTGGAATTGCCGGAACTTTTATCAATAATTCCACTACGGATATTATGAAACTGAAATCTTCACTGTCGGGAGAAGGCATCAAGATGGATAATTTTGCACCGGATCTGCACTGGTCGGATCTGAAACTGAATTCCGATGGAATGGTTCCGGTCATTGTTCAGGATTATCGAACGGACGAAGTGCTTATGCTTGCATATATGAATGAGGAAGCTTTTAATACGACAATTCATATTGGAAAGATGACGTATTACAGCCGCAGCCGGCAGGAACTTTGGACGAAAGGACTTACATCCGGTCATATCCAATATGTAAAATCCTTGACGGCAGACTGTGATTTTGATACTATTCTTGCAAAAGTGTCGCAGGTAGGTGCTGCATGTCATACAGGAAACCGTTCCTGCTTTTTCAATAATATTGTACGCAAAGAATACGTAGAAAAGAACCCTTTGAAAGTATTGGAAAGTGTTTACGATGTTATCAAAGAACGTCGCGAGAATCCAAAAGAAGGTTCTTATACCAATGAGCTTTTTGATAAAGGTATCGACAGTATTTTGAAAAAAGTAGGGGAAGAGGCAACTGAAATTATTATTGCAGCTAAGAATCCGGTTTCGGAAGAAATCAAATATGAAATTTCGGACTTCTTATATCATTGCATGATTCTTATGGTAGAAAAAGGTGTTACCTGGGAAGAGATTGCAAATGAGCTTGCACAGCGTTAGCACGATACAAAATTATAAATTTAGATTTGAGGTATATCATGAGAAAACTAGCTTTGAGTGATGAGATTCTGATGCAGATCGAGAAGCCGGCGAGATATATTGGGAATGAGTTAAACTCTGTAATTAAAGACACATCGCAGATTCGTTTTGCGATGTGTTTTCCTGATGTATACGAAATCGGTATGTCACATCTGGGAATCCAGATTTTGTACGATATGTTCAACCGCAGAGAGGACACATGGTGTGAGCGTGTGTATTCTCCATGGCCGGATCTGCACAAGATTATGAAAGAACAGAATATTCCGTTGTTTGGTTTGGAGTCCCAGGAGCCGATTAAAGATTTTGATTTTGTCGCAATGACACTTCAGTACGAAATGTGTTATACGAACATTTTACAGATTCTTGATCTGGCGCAGATTCCGTTGTATGCCAAAGACAGAAAAAATGATGATCCGATTATAATAGCGGGCGGACCATGCACTTATAATCCAGAGCCGATTGCAGACTTTTTTGATTGTTTTTATATCGGAGAGGGCGAAACACAGTATGATGCTTTTCTTGATCTGTATAAGCAGATGAAGGAAGGCAACTATTCCCGTCAGGAATTTTTGCATGAAGCAGCTAAAATCGAAGGGATTTATGTTCCATCACTGTACGAGGTGTCTTATAAGGAAGATGGCACGATTGCTGCATTTACTCCAAAATACAATGACATTCCAGCAACGATAAAGAAACAGGTGGATATGGATCTTACCGGATCTGTTTATCCGGAAAAGCCGATTGTTCCATTTATTAAAGCAACACAGGATCGTGTCGTCCTGGAAATACAAAGAGGCTGTATTCGTGGATGCCGTTTCTGTCAGGCTGGTATGATCTATCGCCCGAATCGTGAGAAGGATGTGGAACGACTAAAAGACCTGGCACAGAAAATGATCGCATCGACAGGACATGAGGAGATCTCTTTAAGTTCTTTGAGTTCTTCTGACTACTCGCAGTTAGAGGAACTGATCAGTTTTCTGATTGATGAATGTGATAAAAAGAATATCAATATTTCACTTCCTTCACTCAGAATTGATGCTTTTTCTCTTGATATCATGCAGAAGGTACAGGACATTAAAAAGAGCAGTCTGACGTTTGCGCCGGAGGCAGGTTCGCAGCGTCTGCGCAATGTCATTAATAAAGGTCTGACGGTGGAGGATATCTTAGGCGGTGCAGGACAGGCTTTTGAAGGCGGATGGAATAAAGTAAAATTATATTTTATGCTCGGACTTCCTACAGAGACTGAAGAGGATATGCGTGCGATACCGGAGCTCGCCAATCAGATTGCGGCATTATATTATGATATTGTTCCAAAGGAAAAACGAAACGGTAAATGCCAGATTACGATCAGTACATCCTTTTTTGTTCCGAAACCATTTACACCATTCCAGTGGGCATCTATGCTCGATCCGGGAGATTATCTTGGACGTGCAAAGATTGTCAATGATCATGTAAAGGAACAGCTCAATCATAAGAGTATCCGGTACAACTGGCATGAAGCGGATGTTACCGTTTTAGAAGGCGTTCTTGCCCGTGGAGATCGACGCTTATCATCTGCAATTCATTACGTTTATGAGCATGGTGGAATTTTCGATGCATGGTCTGACTTTTTCAATTATGATTTATGGCTTGAGGCATTCCGCGAATGCGATATTGATATTGATTTTTACACCAAACGTGTACGCGGTGAAGATGAAATTTTCCCATGGGATTTTATTGATGTAGGTGTTACAAAAGCATTCATGCTTCGTGAATGGAAGACGGCACTCAGCGAAACGGTTACGCCAAACTGCCGTATGCGTTGTTCTGGATGTGGAGCAAAACAATTTGGAGGAGGTGTCTGCTTTGAAGATAAGAATTAAATTCCGTAAATGGGGTGCCATGAAATTTATCGGACATCTGGATATGATGCGCTATTTTCAGAAAGCTGTACGCCGTGCAAACATTGATATCTGCTATTCCGAAGGATATTCTCCGCATCAGATCATGTCTTTTGCGGCTCCGCTTGGTGTTGGGATTACAAGCGATGGTGAATATTTTGATATAGAGGTAAACAGTTCGCTTTCTTCTAAAGAAAGCATCGAAGCGTTCAATCAGACGATGGTTGATGGTGTGGAAGTGACCTCTTATGTCAAATTGCCGGACAAAGCAAAGACCGCCATGTCGATTGTAGCGGCTGCTGATTACCGTCTCTCATTCAAAGATGGATATGAGAGCCCATACAGCGTACAGGAATGGAAAGACATTGTAGATCGTGAATTTACATCGAAAGACTGCTTTACAATTATAAAAAAGACAAAGAAAAGTGAGCGTGAAGTGGATTTAAAACCGTTGGTATATCAGTTATCCG
>URYB01000159.1 GCA_900552085.1 uncultured Lachnobacterium sp. | reverse complement strand
GGCCAGCGATTTGCACAGCAGCCGGCATTAAATTACAAGGGAAGTCTTGCATCTCCGGGATATTCTTATGAGTACTTTGGCGGCGCATGTACTTACTGCATTATCCCACACGAAGTTATGGAGCTTGGATGTCTGATGAACTATGATGGAGACAGTTTATTTGAAGCATCCTCTTGGGGAGCCAATGAGCTGCATTATCGGTGGATATCATGCAAATTACCACACAAACAAGAAAAATTATGAGCATACCATGGGAACAAAAGAAGGCGGAAATATCCTGATTATGGGTGGATGCGGACCGATGGGCTTAGGTGCGGTAAGTTACGGTATCCAGTTCGAGAATCGACCAAAGCGCATCGTTGTTACCGATATCAGTGATGATCGTATCGCACGTGCAAAGAAAATGATCACACCGGAGCAGGCAGCAGCAAACGGTGTAGAGCTGATCTATGCAAATACCGCAGCGATGGATGACGAATATGAGGGATTGATGGCACTGACCGAAGGACATGGCTATGATGATGTATTTGTATATGTTCCAAACAAGCAGGTCGCAGAGCTGGGAGATCGCCTTCTTGCATTCGACGGCTGCATGAACTTCTTTGCAGGACCGACAGATAATCAGTTTAAGGCAGAAATCAACCTTTACAATTCGCACTATACAAGTACCCATATTTTAGGTACAACCGGCGGAAATAATGATGATCTCATCGAGGCAAATAAGCTTGCAGCAGCCGGAAAGATCGAGCCGGCCGTTATGGTAACACATGTTGGAGGAATCAACAGTATCATCGATACGACATTGAACTTACCAAAGATTCCGGGTGGAAAGAAACTGACCTATACACAGTTTGATATGCCGCTTACTGCAATTGATGATTTCGAGGAACTTGGAAAAACAGACCCATTGTTTGCAAAACTTGATGCAGCATGCAAAGAGAACCGCGGTATGTGGAGTGCGAAGGCAGAGAAAATTTTGTTTGAGCATTTCGGGGTAGAAATCTAATAAAAGAACGACGAAAACAAAATGGAAGCAAAATTGCCAGAAGAAAATCTGACAAACAATTTGGAAAATTTTGAACATACAGGAGGAGAATACTATGGTATCACAGAAAATTGTTATAAAGAATGCGTCCGGTCTTCACGCAAGACCAGCAGGTGTATTGGCAAAAGAGGCAGGAAAATGCAAATCCGATGTTACAATGGTTGTGGGAGACCGCACGGTCACAGTAAAAAGTATTTTAAACATTATGGCGGCTGGAATCAAATGTGGAACGGAAGTGGAAGTTCACAGTGATGGAGAAAATGAAGAGGCCGACTTAAAGACATTGGTTGACCTGATTGAAAGTGGACTTGGCGAATAAAATATATAAAAAAGTGGAAGGCGCATGGGTTATACCATGCGCCTTTTGTTGGAGTGAGTGTTGGAGTGTATTTCTGGCAGAACCAACTAGGCTTTTGGCACTAGTTATCCAAAATTAGGAGGTGTTTAGGAGAAAAAGTATTCAGGGAGGTATTCAAGAGGTATTCAGGAGGTATTCAAGAGGTATAAATGAAGAGATTGGATATAGATAGAAATAGTTAGTAGTAATATCCAGTTTTATGAGTATATATGGACATATGAAAGAAAAAAATAGTTTAAGTCCACATTTTTTGATGTGAATGGATATAGGTAAATTTTTTATGCTGTAATATCCATTTAAAACGGTTAAAATGGACGTTGATACAATTTTTATCAGATATGTCCAAAAAGATTTCAGAAGCTGGACATTTTTACAATGATTTTTCGTATTAGTCCAAAATCGTCCTTTAAGGTGGACATAGTAGAGTGATTTTTTGCATATGTCCATGTGATTTCATAATTTCGAGTTTTTGTTGAAACATTTCTGATTTTGCAGTCTTCTTGCCGTCGGACAAGAAGTATCCCTCACGCAAGGGAGTCGGTCAATTTCTAATTCTGAATAACTAGTGCCAAAAGGACAGTTGGTTCTGGCAGAAAAGCATGCTTACAGACACTACAGAAAAGGACCGCCATATAATGGCAGTCCTGTCGGTCTTTTACTTTTTAATGGTAATTTTTTTTGTGGTACTCCATGCAGAAACAAGTTCCTTTTGCCCATTCCCATCTATGATATATGCACGGACACGCACATAATAAGTCTTCTTTTTCGTCAGCTTCGAAAGTGTAACACTAGTCTTAGTGCCAGCATTTTTTGTTTTCACATTTTGCGAAAACTTTTTGCTTGTCGAGTATTGAACCTCATATCCCTTTGCATTGGCTACTTTTTTGTAAGAAACTTTTGCTTTCTTCCCTTTCACATTGGCAAGTTTGGAAATGGATGTCTTTTTCAGTGTCGTAATTTTCATGTTTACGATACCAAAGTTTGCTTCTGTATTTTCTCTTAATACATCACCGTATTTATTGATGAGATAATGCTCGTCACCGGATACTTTCAGATAATAGGTTCCACTGGCAAGAGATAAAGAACCGGAATTGGAAGTCTCATAGTAACGGTTTGGAATGTTCCAGTCTTTGATGACTTTATAGTTTGCATCATATAAGGTCACGGCAGATTCCACGCAAGGCATTTTGTCGGTACTTAGTGGATTGGCAAGAGAAGTCTGGATGTTTGCCGTGGTCTTGGATGGTACTTCGAAGGTGACCCACAAGCTGCGGGTGCCATTTGATAAAAGGCTTGTCTGCAACTTATCTGTGGCAATTTTTTGTGCCGTATCCAAAGAGGCATTTTTGGATACAGTGACATCCAAAGGCTGGGCACCAACGGAGAGTGTGAAGGTACCAGAACTTTTATTATTCAGAAGTGCTCCCGGATTTTTGCCGAATTTAATGTAATAAGTTCCTGCTTCGAGACAAAGATATTTGTCGGTTCTTTTATTTGCATCTACTTTACTGGAACTGTCGCCAGCAACCGGTCTGGTACAGCCTTCATCCGAATAGACTGCAAAAATATCGATATTTCCTCCATTCAGATAAGTAGATTTCACGGTAGAATAGGCAGAAACATAGACATAGGATGGCTGAGTGATGGAAAAAGATACAACATTTGCATATTCTCCGGTAGGAATCGTGTAGGAAGAGGAAGCCGGCACACTCGAAGTATCTATAATGCTCGTGATGGTTGTTGTATTTATCGGAGTGACTGCGGCAGATATATTCTGCGGGAGCAGAAGAGAGAGCACAAGTGCCGTGCTTGCTAGAATCTTTTTCATATTTTTCATAAGAATGAATCCCCTTTCGTTGCGAATTTGTCAAAAGAGACACATGCTTTCGCATGTGCCTCAGAATGTTTTTATTTTACGGTTACATTTGTTTTACAGTTACATTTATTCTACGGTTACAGATTTTGCAAGGTTTCTTGGCTGATCTGCGTTGAGACCCTTACCGGTTGATGTAAAGTAAGCAATCATCTGGAGAATGACAACTGCTTCAAATACAGCGAACTGTTCCGGAACTTTTGGAAGAGAGATATGTGTATCGCAGATAGTTGCATCTGTGATTTTCTCATCCATGCTAAGCAGGATAACGTATGCACCTCTTGCTTTTACCTCACGGATATTGGAAATAACTTTGTTATATACGTGGCTTTGTGTTGCAAGTGCAATAACAGGAACGCCTTCGCTGATGAGCGCGATCGTTCCATGCTTTAACTCGCCGGCGGCATAAGCCTCTGCATGAATATAAGAAATTTCTTTTAATTTTAATGCACCTTCCATAGAAAGTGTGTAGTCGCTTCCACGGCCGATAAAGAACGTGTGGGAAGCGTTGAGCATACGCTTTGTCAGTTGTTCTACCTTATCGGAAAGCTTTAATACTTCTGCGATGTTGTCGCTGACATTTTCCAGATTACTGATAAATGCGCGGGCATCTGCCTCACTCATTGCGTTCTGAACCAGTGCAAGTTTGCAGGTCAGAAGATAGAATGCAGCGGCCTGAACGGTGTATGCCTTGGTACTTGCAACAGCAATCTCCGGACCGGCATGTGTATATAATACATAGTTGCTTTCTCTTGCGATAGAAGAACCTTTTACATTTACAATAGAAAGAGTCTTATTCGTCTTTGTCTTTGCAAGGCGCAGAGCTTCTAATGTATCGATGGTCTCTCCGGACTGGGAGACAACGATGACAACACTCTTGTCAGTGATGACCGGACGCTCGTAACGGAACTCGGATGCGATTGCAACAGTAACCGGGATGCCAAGGATATCCTGCATCAATGTCTTGCCGACCATTCCGGCATACATAGCAGTACCACAGGCAACGATGGTAATATCATTGCAGTCTGCAAAGAAAGAATCCGGAATACCATCTTCTTCAAAACTTGGTAAGCCATCTTTGATACGTGGCATGATGGTACGGTTGATTGCTGCTGGCTGCTCATTGATTTCCTTGAGCATGAAAGTAGGGTAGCCTTCTTTCTGTGCGGCAGTCATATCCCAGTCAACCTCTAAAAATTCCGGCTCAATCGTATTTCCGTTGAGATCCTGTAAATCAATCTTGTTGGCTTCCATTGTCAGGATTGCATACTCCGGAACGATAAAATAGCGTTTGCTGTACTCGATAAATGCGGTCAGATCGGATGCAATAAAGGAACCTTCTTTGCTGGTTGCAGCAACCATTGGGCTGACATTGCGGACTGCATAGATAACACCCGGACGATTTTCGAACATAATACAAAATGCGAAAGAACCTTTCAGAAGAGGAATCACTTCTTTGATCGCTTCAATAGGATTCTCTCCATCATAGAATTTATCAAAAAGCGCAGCAGCAACTTCGGTGTCCGTCTCGGAAATCAGGCGATCCTCCAGCTCGTATGTTGTTGCAAGTTCGTGATAATTCTCAATGATTCCGTTGTGGATCAAAGATACGCTTCCGGACTTATGAGGATGCGCATTGGCATTGGTTACACCACCGTGCGTTGCCCAACGGGTATGACCGATACCGCAGGTCGCATCGTTATCATCACAGATCGCACGTAAATCTTTTACTTTTCCGGCTGTCTTTCGAATCGAAATTTTTCCGTTCTCCTTAAAGTAAGCGATTCCGGCACTGTCGTAGCCACGGTACTCTAATTTTTCCAAACCAGTCAATAAAATGTCCTGTGCCTTTATATTACCAGTAAAACCTATAATTCCACACATAGTGAACCTCCATTATTCAATTCATTATTCATTTACGGATTATAACCTTTTGTTTTGACGTCTCCATCATATTTGTAGTTATATTACGCAGTCCGTATCTACGACCAGGCATCCGCTGAATTTTCGACGACCTGATACCTCGTGAACCAACAGGCTTCCCCTGCTGATGCGTAGCGCTAAAGTTTTTAACTTTTCGAAATCCGAAACCTCCTGAATTTTCAGACGCCTCTATTCTAACATATAATTGTGACTTTTGTATTGAAAATTCATGAAATTTGGCAGTTGAAAAAGTGACAAAATTTAAAAGCAAAAAAATGCATTATTCGTCATTAAGTAGAGAAAAAGCCAAAATGTTGCCAAAATCTGTGGAAGGGACTATAATACGGAAAGTTGTTTAGGGCAGGTGTAAGCGTATGACAAAAGAGAGAGATTATTTTTTTGACAATTTAAAAGCAGTATTAATATTTCTGGTAGTGTTGGGACATTTCCTGCTGCCGATTCACGGAGATAATCCGCTTGTTGTAGTAAAACGTCTGATTTATATATTTCATATGCCACTCTTTGTATTTGTTTCCGGTTATTTTGCAAAAAAGATATATAAAAACGGACAGTATAATTTTAAAAAGATCCTGTATCTGATTAAAGCATATGTTTTGTTCGTCATAGCCATTCAGATTGTATATGCAATCTGTGGATTTGAAGATTTCGTGGAGATTAATTTCTTTTCCCAAAGTGGAGCTCCATGGTATCTGTTCGCCATGATCGTATGGTATCTTACAATACCTTTGATTCGCAAATGCAGACCGCTTCCGGTTCTTGTAGTGAACATTGTTCTGGCGCTGGCCGCAGGATATTTTAAAAATGTCGGTGATTTCCTGTGCCTGTCACGCATACTGGTATTTGGTCCGTTTTTCTATATTGGATACTATATGGAGCAGCCCGTACTGGAGAAAGCCCTGCATCCGCAGAACCGTCGCATCGTTGTGCCGGCTGCAGCGTCAATCTGCCTGGCAGTGCTGATGTTTGGCGAGAGACTGGAAGATGAACTTGGGATGGTGTATGAAAATGTATCTTATCACGAACTGGATCATCTGGCAGAAGGTCCGTTTGTACGTCTTGGACTCATGATAGCAGCGTT
>URYB01000158.1 GCA_900552085.1 uncultured Lachnobacterium sp. | reverse complement strand
TCTTCTTTTCGGTTCCCGGCACCTCTACCATATTTCTGCGTCCGGTCTTCTCATCCACTTTGCTCTCAAGGCTTACAATCGTCAGCGCATTAAGCTTTCCGCTCTTGTCCTTGTGGAATTCTTTGACCGTCGTCTGATAAATACGAGGATCTGTTCCGAAACATGCAATTGCCTCTTCCTGGCCATAATCCGTCTTCAAGACCTTTGGCCACTCCGGCCAAGGATTGTTTGCTGCACGCTCCGCTGGCGGGCAAGGCATCATCTCAAGCTGTGTCACAGACTTGGCGCCCTGACGGATTGCAGTACCAACACAGTCATTACCGGTATCACCACCACCGATGATCACAACATGTTTTCCTTTTGCGGATACATATTTATTATCCTTCAAATCCGAATCTAACAGACTCTTTGTCGTACGTGACAGGTAGTCTACTGCAAAATAGATACCTTCTGCATCTCTTCCTGCGGCCTTGATATCTCTCGGATTCTTTGCGCCACAGCAGAGAACTACGCGGTCATACTGTTTCAGCAAATCGGCCGCTTTTACATCGACACCTACATTGCATCCGGTAATAAAATGTATACCTTCTGCTTTCATGACATCAATCTTGCGATCGATAATGTGCTTTTCCAGTTTCATATTCGGAATACCGTACATAAGAAGTCCACCTACACGGTCATCTCTCTCATATACCGTTACATCATGTCCTCTCTGGTTCAGCTGATCTGCTGCTGCAAGTCCGGAAGGACCAGAGCCGATGATTGCAACTTTCTTTCCTGTACGTACCTTCGGCACATGTGGAGCTGCATATCCCATCTCATAGGCTGTCTCGATAACACCATGTTCATTGTCACGTACGGATACCGGGTCACCCCAGTGTCCACAGGTACATGCTTTCTCACACAATGCCGGACATACTCTTGATGTAAACTCCGGGAAATTGTTTGTCTTGTGCAGACGGTTGTAAGCCTGCTGCCAGTTACCGGAATATACCAGATCATTCCATTCCGGAACAAGATTGTGCAGTGGACATCCGGATGTCATGCCTGCGATTGTCATACCTGACTGGCAGAACGGAACACCGCAATCCATGCAGCGTGCCGCCTGCTCCTGCTGTTTTTCTTTTGAAAGGAAGACATGGAACTCTTTATAATTTTTGATTCGTTCCTTTGGTTCCACCGAACGTGCTTCCGTTCTTTCATATTCTAAAAATCCTGTTGGCTTTCCCATGTTCTCTTCCCTCCTTATCCTCTGGTGCTGGCATAAAATGCTTCAATCTGTGCCTGCTCTGCGTTAAGACCTTTTTCTTCCATCTGTACGATAGCCAACTGCATACGATTATAATCATATGGGATCACTTTCTTGAACTTCGGCAGATATTCACTGAAATTATCTAAGATTTCTTTTCCTTTTTCGGAATTGGTCAAAGTTACATGTTCTTTGATCATCTCTTTCAGCTCTAATACATCGTACTTGTTGGTTACTTCTTCCGTAAATACCATGGATTTATTGGTACGCATATACAGATCATTGTCTTCATCCAGTACATATGCAATTCCACCGCTCATACCGGCTGCAAAGTTCTTTCCAGTCTTACCAAGGATAACAACACGACCACCTGTCATATATTCGCATCCATGATCGCCGACACCTTCAACGACTGCTGTTGCTCCAGAGTTTCTTACACAGAAACGCTCACCTGCAACACCGTTGATAAATGCCTTACCGCTTGTTGCACCGTAAAGTGCTACGTTACCGATAATAATATTCTCATCCTTCTTAAACTTCACACCTGTTGGTGGATAAACGATCAGCTTTCCACCGGAAAGGCCTTTTCCGAAGTAATCGTTGGAATCTCCGACCAGTTCGAGTGTCAGTCCCTTAGGAATAAATGCACCAAAACTCTGTCCGCCGGCACCGGTACATTTTACAATGTAAGTATCATCCTCCAATGTATCGTCGTATGCCTTTGTAATCTCAGATCCAAAAATAGTTCCAAGTGAACGATTGATGTTGGTTACTTCTGTATCAATCATGCGCTTTTGCTTCTTCTCAAGCGCTGGTTTCAACTGTTTCAGAAGAACGGTCATGTCTTTGGTAGAATCCAGTTCAAAATCATAAACCTGTTTTGGATCAAAAATAACTTTCTGCTTTGTTCCTGCAAACGGGTTATTTAAGATATTATCCAGATTCAGTTTTGCTTCTCTCTCGGACAGATCCTCACGAACCTTTAAGAGATCACTTCTTCCTACCAGTTCGTCTACCGTACGGCAGCCAAGTTTTGCCATGTATTCGCGAAGTTCTTCTGCGATAAAACGCATAAAGTTCTCAACATATTCCGGCTTTCCTGCGAAACGCTTACGAAGTTCCGGATTCTGTGTTGCAATACCTGCCGGACAAGTATCCAGATTACATACACGCATCATGACACAGCCCATCGTTACGAGCGGAGCAGTCGCAAATCCATACTCCTCGGCACCAAGACATGCTGCAATTGCTACGTCTTTACCACTCATCAGCTTACCATCTGTCTCGATACGAACCTTGTTTCGAAGTCCGTTCATGATCAGTGTCTGGTGTGTCTCTGCAAGTCCCAGTTCCCATGGCAGACCTGCGTTATGGATAGAACTGCTTGGAGCGGCACCTGTACCACCGTCATATCCGGAAATCAGTACAACCTGTGCTCCCGCTTTGGCAACACCTGCTGCGACAGTTCCAACACCTGCCTCGGACACCAGTTTTACGGAAATTCTGGCATCACGGTTTGCATTCTTCAAGTCAAAGATCAGCTGTTCCAGATCCTCGATGGAATAAATATCATGATGTGGTGGCGGAGAAATCAATGATACACCTGGAGTAGAAAGTCTGGTCTTTGCGATCCAAGGATAGACTTTCTTTCCTGGCAGATGTCCACCTTCACCCGGTTTTGCCCCCTGCGCCATCTTAATCTGAATTTCCTGCGCACTGGTCAGGTATCTGCTTGTTACACCAAAACGGCCGGAAGCGACCTGTTTGATTGCAGAACAACGGTTCTTTCCATCTTTTCCAATGGTCAGACGATCCTTATCCTCACCACCTTCACCTGTGTTTGACTTACCGTGGAGATTATTCATCGCAATCGCCAGTGTCTCATGCGCTTCTTTTGAAATAGAACCATATGACATCGCACCAGTCTTAAAACGGGTCACGATAGAATCTACACTCTCGACTTCCTCTAATTTCACACCCTTCTTTGGATAGTTGAAATCCATTAATCCACGAAGGTTTGTATGTTTCTGCTCTTCATCCACAAGCTCTGTATACTGTTTGAACAGATTGTAGTCTCCTCTCTGAGTAGACTGCTGCAGAAGATGGATTGTAGCCGGATTGTACAGATGTGCATCCGCACCGCTTCTCATCTTGTGACGTCCCTTGCTGTCAAGCGTTACATCTGTCTCAAGTCCTAATGGATCATAAGCTGCAGAATGTAATGTATTTACATCATCTTCAATATCTTTCATGGTAATACCACCGATACGACTTACCGTATTGGTAAAGTATTTATCAATTACTTCTTTGTCAATACCAATTGCCTCAAAGATCTTTGATCCCTGATAAGACTGGATGGTAGAAATACCCATCTTTGCTGCGATTTTTACGATACCTGTAATAATTGCATGATTGTAATCATTGATGGCTGCGTAATAATCCTTGTCAAGCATATGCTCATCTACCAGCTGTTTTACAGTATCCTGTGCCAGATACGGGTTGATTGCACTTGCACCAAATCCAAGTAACGTTGCAAAGTGATGTACCTCTCGTGGCTCACCGGACTCCAGAATCACAGAAAGTGATGTACGTTTCTTTGTCTTAACCAGATACTGCTGTAAAGCAGATACTGCAAGCAGTGATGGAATGGCAACATGGTTGTCATCTACTTCACGGTCGGAAAGGATCAGGATATTTGCACCATCTCTGTATGCACGGTCAGCCTCAATAAAGAGTCTGTCTACTGCCTTTTCCAGACTTGTGTTCTTATAATATACGATAGAAATCGTAGCTACCTTAAATCCCTCTACCTTCATATCACGGATCTTCATGAGATCGGTATTGGTAAGGATCGGATTGTTGATGCGGAGAACTTTACAGTTCTGCGGCTTCTCTTCGAGAAGGTTTCCGGCAGATCCGATATATACCGTTGTAGAAGTAACCACTTCCTCACGAATGGAATCGATTGGTGGGTTTGTTACCTGTGCGAACAACTGCTTGAAGTAGTTGAACAATGGCTCACGGTTTCCTGACAATGCTGCCAATGGCGTATCGGTACCCATTGCTGCGGTTCCCTCAATACCGTTCTTTGCCATCGGAAGAATGGAATCTTTCAGTGACTCATAAGTATAACCAAATGCTCTCTGCATTCTCTGGCGCTCTTCCTTTGTATATTCCGGTACACGCTCATTTGGAATCTTCAAGTCTTCCAGCATAACGATGTTGCTGTCTAACCACTCACCATATGGACGCTTTCCTGCATATTTTTCTTTCAGTTCATCATCGTCAATGACACGACCCTGAATTGTATCTACAAGAAGCATCTTTCCCGGGCGAAGACGATCTTTTGTCACGATCTTTGTCGGATCGATATCCAGTACACCGACCTCGGAAGAAAGAATCAGGTAATCATCGTCTGTAATATAGTAACGGGATGGACGAAGTCCGTTACGGTCAAGCACTGCACCCATCATATCTCCATCGGAGAAAAGAATGGAAGCCGGTCCGTCCCATGGCTCCATCATGGTTGCATAATACTGATAAAAGTCTTTTTTCTTCTGACTCATGATCGCATTGTTTGCCCATGGCTCAGGAATCATGATCATAACTGCAAGTGGAAGCTCCATACCACTCATAACCAAAAACTCTAATGTGTTATCAAGCATTGCAGAATCGGAACCTTCCGTATTGACAACCGGGAGAACTTTCTGGAACTCTCCACGGAGTTTTCCGGATGCCATTGTCTCCTCGCGGGCAAGCATCTTGTCTGCATTACCGCGAATGGTATTAATCTCACCGTTATGTACGATAAAACGGTTTGGATGTGCTCTCTCCCAACTTGGATTTGTGTTGGTAGAGAAACGGGAATGTACGGTTGCAATTGCTGACTCGTAATCTGGATCCTGCAGATCAGAGAAGAACTGACGTAACTGCTCTACCAGAAACATTCCTTTGTATACGATTGTACGGCTGGATAAAGAAGCAACATAACTGTCATCGTTTGACTGTTCAAACACACGGCGTGCTACATACAGCTTGCGGTCAAAATCCAGTCCCTTCTCAACGTCTTCCGGTCTCTTGACAAAAGCCTGCATGATACATGGCATACAGTCTCTTGCTTTATCGGAAAGTTTGTCCGGATGAATCGGAACTTCTCTCCATCCAAGGAACTCCATACCTTCCTTTTCAACAATGACCTCAAACATCTTTTTAGCCTGATTATTTTTCAACTCATCCTGCGGGAAGAAGAACATACCCACACCATAATCTCTCTCGTCTCCGAGTTCAATTCCTAAAGGCTTAACTGCCTTCTTGAAAAATTTATGTGAAATCTGGAGCAGAATACCAACACCGTCTCCAGTCTTTCCATCCGCATCCTTTCCGGCTCTGTGCTTTAAGTTCTCTACGATCTTCAAAGCATTTTCAACCGTCTGATGTGTCTTAATACCTTTAATATTGACAACAGCACCGATTCCACAGTTATCATGTTCGAATCTTGGATCATATAGACCCTTGGCTACTGCTGTACTCTCATTCCACTGCTCTCTCATAGGACTCTACCCTTTCGTGTAAATTTCATTGTTTCTGAATATGATTTTACTACTGCAAAGCCCCTGATGTAAATAGTTTTTTTCTTGTTATTGTCTGACTATTTGTCTTTTTAGTTTTATCAGAAATATTGTATATACAATTTCTTTTATTTTCTTTTCAGTGCATGATTATACGTACAATAAAAGAGCAATCTTATCAAAACTTTTTTCAATAAGATTGCTCTTCTGTATCATTTTTCTTAAATTGTTTCTAAATTGTTTCTTCGTTGTCTTCCAAAAGATTGCCCATGCTGCGAAGACTGATGGCAATTGTGGAAGTATTATGCAGCAATGCAGATGTGGTCGGTGGAATAATTCCGCCTACACCAAGTGCAATAAGTCCTGCATTAAATCCAACGATCAGACGATAATTCTGATGAATGCGTTTCATCAACTGATTGCGATTCCAACATCTGCGGAGGAAAGTGCCAGAGAGTCGTTGATTCCATCACCGATCATGACAACTTTCTTTAATCCC
>URYB01000157.1 GCA_900552085.1 uncultured Lachnobacterium sp. | reverse complement strand
AAAATTGAAGAAAAGTAAGGAAAAATGCTGTAGGTCTTGACCTACAGCATTTTTCTTTGATGGCTTTTGTTACAGACACTGAATTAACAACTGTCTTGTCACATGTAAAGATATGTGCTATACTACGAGACAATAACGCGTATATAAGTTATACAGAAAGAATGTGGAGAGTATGAAGACAGATGTATTAATCGTTGGAAGTGGATGTTCGGGTCTGTATTGTGCCTTACAGCTTCCAGAAGATAAGAAAATTACAATCATTACAAAATCCGATGTGGAGAGCAGCGATTCCTATCTTGCGCAGGGGGGAATCTGTATGCTGAAAAATGATGCGGATTATGACAGTTATTTTGAAGATACGATGAAAGCTGGTCATTATGAGAATGACCGTGAGTCGGTGGATATCATGATTCGTTCCTCGCAAGACGTAATTCATGATTTACTTGGATATGGTGTGGATTTTGCAAGAGACGAGAATGGTGCTTTGGCTTTTACCAGAGAGGGAGCACATTCGGACAAGCGTATCCTGTTTCATGAAGATATTACCGGGGAAGCAATTACAAGCAAACTGTATGAGGCGGTAAAGAAACTGCCAAATGTCACAATTTTTGAACATACAACGATGGTGGATATCGTAGAAGAGGACAACATTTGTTATGGTGCGGTTATCCGAAGAGAAGATGGAACATTAGAAACCGTAGAGGCGGATGAGACCGTCTGGGCATGCGGAGGCATCGGTGGTCTTTATCGTCATTCCACGAATTTCCGCCATCTGACCGGAGATGCACTTGCGCTTGCGTTGCATCATAAGGTTCGGCTGAAAAATATCAATTATGTACAGATTCATCCTACAACCTTTTTCTCAAAGGATGAGCAGGAACGCAGTTTCCTGATTTCTGAGTCCGTACGAGGCGAAGGAGCAAAGTTGTATGACAAGAATATGAATCGCTTTGTCAATGAACTTCTTCCGAGAGATCTGCTCACAGAAGCCATCTATGAGCAGATGGAAAAGGATCACACGGAGCATGTGTGGGAAGATTTGCGAACGATTCCGGAGGAAGAACTTCGCACGCATTTTCCAAATATCGTTGAGCACTGCCGGCAAATGGGGTATGATGTGACTAAGGAATGCATTCCGGTGGTCCCGGCACAGCACTATTTTATGGGAGGCGTATGGGTTGACCATATGAGCAAGACGTCTATGGACCGGCTGTATGCAGTTGGCGAGACTGCATGTAATGGTGTCCACGGAAGAAATCGTCTGGCAAGTAATTCCCTTCTCGAAAGCCTTGTATTTGCAAAGCGGGCCGCGAAACAGATGAGCGGTGAACTTACGCAGAAGGCAATGCAGAAACCGGAGCTTTTTGCGGCGGTTGATATGGCGGCATATGAAGATGATGAGAAGCTGGCAAAGATGTATCATAAAGAAGTCCGGGAAGCAATTGCGGAGGCGGACCGCAGGATGGAAGAGACAAAGACCGCCTGAATATTGAGTGAAAGAAAAAGTGAGGAATAATATGTACGATCAGGTAACATTAAAATTAAACGTAGATCCACTTATTTTAAGTGCTTTAAAAGAAGATATTACAAGCGAGGATGTATCCACAAACAGTGTGATGCCGCATCCGCAGGCAGGAGAGGTTGACCTCATCTGCAAAGAGGATGGAATTATCTGCGGATTGCAGGTGTTTGAGCGCGTATTTACATTGCTTGACGAGAAGACAGAGGTCGAGTTTTTTGTAAAAGATGGTGAAGAAGTAAAAAAAGGCCAGCTGATGGCAAAGGTACATGGTGATATCCGTACCCTTCTGTGCGGGGAGCGCACCGCACTCAATTACTTACAGCGTATGAGCGGTATTGCAACGTACACACACGAAGTGGCAGCTTTGCTGAAAGGCAGCAGAACAAAGCTTCTTGATACAAGAAAGACCACACCAAACAATCGTATTTTTGAAAAATATGCAGTACGTATCGGTGGAGGAAATAACCATCGTTACAATTTGTCAGACGGCGTGCTTTTGAAGGATAACCATATCGGAGCAGCAGGTGGTGTAAAGGAAGCCATTCAGGCAGCAAAAGAGTATGCGCCATTTGTACGTAAAATTGAAGTGGAAGTAGAAACATTGGATATGGTAAAGGATGCCGTTGAGGCAGGCGCAGATATTATCATGCTGGATAATATGGATACCGAGACATTAAAAGAAGCCATTGCATATATTGATGGCAGAGCGGAAATCGAGGTGTCCGGCAATGTAACAAAAGAGAACATTACCAGATTGATCAATCTGGGTGTGGATTTTGTATCCAGTGGAGCATTGACCCACTCTGCACCGATTCTGGATATATCATTGAAAAATCTGCATCCGGTACAGGCGTAGAGGTTACAGGATATGAATGGAGAAGCAAGAAGAGATGAAATTGTGCGGATGCTGACAGAGAGCAGCAGTCCGCTTGCCGGGGTGACACTGGCAAAACATTTTGATGTGAGCCGGCAGGTGATTGTGCAGGATATTGCGTTACTGAGGGCAAACGGTTTTGATATTTTCTCCACAAATCGAGGCTATCTGATGCAGGGGCAGACGGAGACAACCCGTGTATTTAAAGTGTATCATGCAGATGAAGATGTGGAAAAGGAACTTACCACCATTGTAGACTTAGGCGGAACCGTTGTGGATGTATTTGTATATCATAAGGTATATGGCGTGCTTCGGGCAGATATGAACATCAAATCCCGCATGGACATCCGACGCTACATGGAAGAAATTGCGACAGGAAAGTCGAGCCTTCTTAAGAATGTAACTTCCGGATATCATTATCATACGATCCGGGCAGAGAGTAAGGAAATTCTGGATATGATTCAGAAGGAATTACAAGCTGCAGGATTTCTTGCAAAATTACAGGACTATGAGCCGGTAGATTTCTGGAAACAGGAGCAGGCATAAATTTGACACGCATTATATAGAAATGATATACTTTTCTCGTTGTGAAAATGATATCCGTTTTTTAACGGAAGGAACCGAGAAAGAAGGGGGATACATCATGAGTGATGAATTTTTTAATCAGGATGGAACCGGAAATGTGACGGATCAGACATCAGATACAGGTGCGTATAGTGCACCGGAACCACAGGCATATGGCGCACCGGAGCCGGATGTGCAGCCAGAGGCACAAAGCGTACAGCAGGATACTGTTAATCAGAATTATGGAAGTTCTGACATGTACAATAGCCAGCAGAGATATGGCGATGCCAATATGAACCGACAGGAAATGTATAACAGTCAGCAGCGCTATGGAAACCAGACATATAACAATACGAATACCTACAGTGGTCAGAACGGATACAATAACCAGCAGTACAATAATGGAAATGCTTATCAGCAGCCGATATACGGGCAGGCAACCCAGAAACAGAAGGGAGATTCCATCGGATTTGGTATTGCCTCTCTGATTCTTGGTATTGCATCGATCTTTCTGTTTGCATGTTGCGTAAATTATATTCTTGCGATTCTTGCAATTATCTTTGGTATTGTGCAGATCGTCACCAATAAGAAAAAGGGGCTTGCAATCGGAGGCATTGTGACAGCCGGAATTTCTATTGTGATCGCAACACTTATGTGGATATTTGGATTTTCGCTTGCAGGACAATTAGATGATCCATCTTCACCATTATACAAATATTACGAAGAGTACATGGATGAGTATACAAGCGACAACGATTATATGTAATACGAGATAAGGTTACTAGGAAGGATAACTTATGAGTGGATATTTGATTAAAGATACAACCAAAGAGGAACGCATTGCACTCATACGTTCCTGGCAGGAACCGGATGACTGTGTGGAAGGAAGCGGAATTGATCTGTTTGATATGTATGATGCATACATCAAAGGTGAGAAAGAAATTTCCCAGATCAACGCAGAATTTCAGGCCAGCTACATCAAAAGTGAGGAAAGCATGGAACGACCGGAAGAAGAATACAGTTCCACATCCGGCGAGATTATGAAACTGAAACAAATGCTGGATGATGGCATTCTCACGGAAGATGAGTTTGCTGCAGCAAAGAAAAAAGTATTAGGATTATAAGAAAAAGATGAAATTATTGATTAAGCAGAGAGTGTTTTCATGGACGGACACATATGATGTATATGATGAAAATGAAAATCGAAAGTATTTTGTAAAAACCGAAATGTTTCGTATGGGACATCAGATTCATGTGTACGATGCAGCAGGAAATGAAATCGGAATGATCAAGCAGAGAGTGTTTACTTTTTTGCCTTGCTTTGATATTGAGATTGGTGGCAGGGAGATGGGAAGCATCCAGAAGGAATTCACTTTTTTCAAACCACGGTATGAAATCGATTATAACGGATGGCGATGCGAAGGCGATTTTATGAACTGGAATTATGATGTCTATGCGGCATGTACTGCGGTCGTTCATATCTCAAAAGAATTGTTCCACTGGGGAGATACTTATGTACTGGATATCATGAATCCGCAGGATGAAATTCCGGCCCTTATGCTTGCCGTTGCGATTGATGCGGCAAACTGTTCGCAGGGAAATTAAAGTAAAAGCGCCGAAAATCTGACTTGACATCCGCCAAAAACCTTACTATACTTAATTGCAAAGGCAAAAAACGAAGACGAAGACAGTAACTGTAATGTGAACGTCACAGAGAGCCGGAGAAGTTATCGCAGATGATTTCATACAGGTGGAAGCCGGCACAAGTAATTTTACAGTGAACATCACTTCCGAGTTGCGAACCGAAATCGTAAAGATGAGAGTAGAGTTCGACGTATTTTCCACGTTACGGAAACGAAGTATGCAAATCTTTTGTATGTATGGCAGACAGAGATTTAAGTACATGGTAATCAGGTGGTATAACGTGCGCCCGCGTCCTAATTACTGGATGCGGGCTTTTTTCATTTATTGTTATATTATTTTTTTAGGAGGCAATTATGTACAACAAAGTTGATACCAACATGAACTTTGTCGATCGCGAGAAAGAAGTTGAAAAATTCTGGCGTGAGAATGACATTTTTAAGAAATCTATGGAGAACCGTAAGGAAGGAGAGACTTACACTTTCTACGACGGACCACCAACTGCAAACGGAAAACCACATATCGGACATGTTCTGACACGTGTTATCAAAGATATGATTCCAAGATACCAGACGATGAAGGGCAAATATGTTCCTCGTAAGGCAGGATGGGATACCCACGGTCTTCCGGTAGAGCTTGAAGTAGAGAAGCTGCTCGGACTTAACGGTAAGGAGCAGATTGAAGAGTATGGTATGGAGCCTTTCATCAAGAAATGTAAGGAGTCTGTATGGAAATACAAAGGAATGTGGGAAGATTTCTCAGGAACTGTTGGTTTCTGGGCTGATATGGATAACCCATATGTCACATACGATGACAATTTCATCGAGTCTGAGTGGTGGGCACTCAAGACAATCTGGGACAAGAAGCTTCTGTACAAGGGATTTAAGATCGTACCGTATTGCCCTCGTTGCGGAACTCCGCTTTCTTCTCAGGAAGTTGCACAGGGATACAAGACCGTCAAGGAGCGTTCTGCAATCGTTCGTTTCAAGGTTGTCGGAGAAGATGCTTACTTCCTCGCATGGACCACAACGCCATGGACACTTCCAAGTAACGTGGCTCTTTGTGTGAACCCGGATGATACTTATATCAAGGTAAAAGCCGTAGACGGATACACATACTATCTGGCAGAGGCACTTGCCGATAAGGTACTTTCCCCACTTGCAAAAGAAGAGGGCGAGAAAGCATACGAAGTACTTGAGACATACAAGGGATCGGATCTTGAGCGTAAAGAGTATGAGCCGCTTTATGACTGTGCAAAGACTGTTGCAGACAAGCAGCACAAGAAAGGCTTTTTTGTGACATGCGATACTTATGTTACCATGATAGACGGTACTGGTATCGTTCATATCGCACCTGCATTTGGTGAGGATGATGCCAATGTCGGACGCAATTATGATCTGCCGTTCGTACAGTTCGTAAACGGAAAAGGTGAGCTGACCGAGGAGACACCTTTTGCCGGATTATTTGTAAAGAAAGCAGATCCTGAGGTTTTAAAGGATCTCGATGCAAGAGGACAGTTATTCGATGCTCCGAAGTTCGAGCATGAGTATCCACACTGCTGGAGATGTGATACACCTCTGATCTACTATGCAAGAGAATCCTGGTTCATCAAGATGACAGAGGTTCGTGATGACCTGGTTGCTAATAATAAGACAGTAAACTGGATTCCGAAGTCCATCGGTGAGGGACGTTTCGGAAACTGGCTGGAGAATATTCAGGACTGGGGTATCTCCCG
>URYB01000156.1 GCA_900552085.1 uncultured Lachnobacterium sp. | reverse complement strand
CAACACACTTTGCAAGCAAAATTCTGTCATTTACAAAAGCACTGAATATTCGATCTAATGATGGGAAAAACAGTACTGGCAATAAAGCAAATTTGCCACAGATCAAATTAATAATATTTACCAATAATAATCCACCAGCGAACAATGGTGCCTTCTCTTGAAATTTAAAATCTAATTTCTTTACAAAAAAAGTACATAAATAAAGGATTATTATCAGTGCTCCTATTATATATAAGAGATACAAAAAATACGGCTTATCTGCCAGAGGTTGTTTTTCACTGTTTGGAATCAGAATTTCTACAACTACTGCCAGCAGCCACGAAATAAGAATGGTTGTTTTCTTTAATTGTTTCAACAACACTTAACGCCTCCTTTTTATAAAATAAAAAACCAGAGGTTTGTATTTACCTCTGGTTTTCCAGTCAGCATCTCTGATTTCCTTGTGGTTTTACTATACTATAAGAATCTCCGTCTGACTAATTCATGTATTTTATTTTCTGTGATAACTAAAACTTATGTATGATTTTTCAGTATTTCAATTCTTTGTACTTAAGCAGTTCCTGTACATACTGTTCCGCAATATCACTGAGCTTATGGTTCATCTTCACAATATATCCAATGGCAAGAGGATCCTCTTCTTTTAATTTAATTGCAATAAATCCTTCCTTTAGCGCCTGAGAGTCCACCATGTTCCCTGTACCAATGGAATACCCATTTAACGATGTCATAAGTTCTGCCGATGTCGCCCTGTCGGACGTTCTTATCATTTTTTCAAAATCATAATCTCCCAGAGCTTCCTCGGACAGATAAAATTCATTATCACTGTTTTGATCAAATGAAACACAAGGATATTGCGCGAGATCAGTCAATGACAGTTCTTCCCTGTTTGCCAATGGATGTTTTTCCCAGACATAAACATAGGTTTCCCTGATTAACAATGGCATAAATTTCAACCCATAATCCCGGAGTAGTTTTTTCAGTACTTTTACATTGTTTTTGGAATACGAAATAATTCCTACCTCACTTTTCAGATCTCTGACATCATCTAATACTTTATCTGTTTGGGTTTCTCTAACTGCAAATACGTATTTTTCAGATTTATGCTTTTTTACAACACTTGAAAATGCATGCACAGCAAATACATAATGCTGCATTGAAACACTGAAATGGCTTTTATTTTTATCCTTGTCAATAAATCTGTCTTCTATGATCTTGTATTGGCTTACTGCCTCTTTTGCATAGATAATAAAATCTTCACCACTTTTGGTCACTCTGATCCCTTTATTTGTCCGTTCAAAAAGCTGAATTCCGATTTCCTCTTCTAATTCTTTCATCGTTGTAGAAAGAGCCGGCTGAGAAACAAAAAGTCTGGTTGCAGCCTCCCGGAACGAACCACTGTTTGCGATAGTAATTGCATATTTCAATTGCAAAATTGTCATTTCTGTCTCTCCTCTCTTTCACAATCATGAAACCTTTTATTCTGTAATATATTTTAATTCCTGTTTTTTTGCACTGACCCTGGTTCCTCTTTCCACGGAATTAACAATGAAAGTGTTACCTCCTACTGTAACATCGTCACCTATGATCGTTTCACCTCCAAGAATAGAAGCCCCGGAGTAAATTGTTACATTATTGCCTATGGTAGGATGCCTTTTTTTACCGCTTAGTTTCTGTCCTCCTCTGGTAGAAAGTCCTCCAAGTGTCACTCCCTGATATATTTTCACATGCTCTCCTATAACCGTTGTTTCTCCTATTACAATTCCCGTTCCATGATCAATAAAAAAATATTTTCCTATCACCGCTCCGGGATGAATATCTATTCCTGTGATACTATGAGCATGCTCTGTCATAATTCTTGGAATCATCGGTACCCTTAACAGGCTCAGTTCATGTGCTAAACGATAAACTGCGATAGCATACAGACCTGGATAGGAAAATATAATCTCATCTTTGCTCTCTGCTGCCGGATCTCCTTCATATGCAGCAATAATGTCCGTTTCCAGTACCTGTCTGATATCAGGAATTTTCCTCATAAAATCCAAAGTGATCTTTCTGGCTTTATCGTCCAGTTCCAAATCTGCTTCTGAATCACTGGAATACCTTAATACTATCGCTATCTGTTTTTTCAAATGAAAAATCACGTCTTCTATTGTAGCTGACATATTATTTTTTACAGTATAAACTTTGTATACTTTATCACTATAGTAACCTGGAAACAAAATTTTTAATAATTTACCGACTATATACACGACTGCCTGTTTGTCTGGTTGATTTCTGACATCAATTTTATTAACAGTTCTTTCGTCATCATAATCAGAAATGATAAGATCTACTATTTCACTTATTTCTTTATCCATCATCTGACTCATTGTGCCACCTCTTATATCACATTATTTTTTATCCGTTCCAGGCATTCCCTGACGATTGCTCTGGATGTTGCAACTTTTTTCCGCTGAAATCCCTCCCCTGTTTTTCCAAAATTTTTCCCCCTGTCAAGCCACAGCTTTGCGTCATAAATCACCCGCCTGTCCAATTCTTTGGCATCTATACCGGTTTTTCTAAAATCCAGCCATAAAAGGTATGTACCCTCACCATCTACTACATTCACGCCTGGAAGATTATCCTTAACATAATATTTTACAAAATCGATATTTCCCCTGATATACGAAAGCATATTTTCATACCATTGTTCCCCTTTTTCATATGCCGTCTCTGTAGCTATCAGCCCAAGTACTCCTAACTGGCTGATCCCGGCTGCATCTACCTCTTTTCTAAACTTCGATTTAAGCTTTCTGTCCGGTATAAAAATATTGGAAATCAGCATGCTTGCAAGGTTAAAAGTTTTACTTGGTGAAGTACAGATAATTGATATATCTTCATATTCCTTTTTCACCGTTGAAAATACTGTATGCTCACCTTTAAACACAAAATCATTATGTATTTCATCACTGACCACAATAACCCCATGCTTCAGACATATATCTCCCATTCCGGTTAGTTCTTCTCTGGTAAATACTCTGCCTGATGGATTGTGTGGATTACACAACAAAAACAGCTTAATCCTGTTATCCACAATCTTTTTTTCAAAATCCTCAAAATCAATATGATATCTGTTGTCTTCTCCTAAATATAAATCATTACTTATAATTACCCTGGAATTGTCCTCTATTACTTCAGAAAATGGATAATACACCGGCTGTTGGATAAGAACTGCATCCCCTTCATCTGTATATGCTTTTACGGCCATTGCCAAAGCAAAAACAACTCCCGGAGTTTTTATCAGCCACTGTGGTTTGACCTCCCAGTTATGGTGAGTTTTCATCCATTTTGCTACGGTTCCAAAATATTTATCACCTACTTCACTGTACCCAAACACACCATGCTTAACTCTTTCTATAAGAGCCTCCTCTACATAGGATGATGTTTTAAAATCCATATCTGCAACCCACAAAGGCAGAACATCCTCTGGCATGCCACGTCTGGCTGCGAAATCATATTTCAGACAATCTGTGCCTTTCCGATCAGCAATCTCATTAAAATTCAAATTCTTTTCAGCCATCAAATCACTCTTTTCTATATGAGACAATAGCCTGTCTCAAATCGTTTATCAGATCTTCTTTTGCCTCAATTCCAACTGACAATCTTAATACACTCTCTGTAATACCATTAGCGTTTCGGATTTCCTCAGGAACATCCGCATGCGTCTGGGTATACGGATAAGTGAGAAGCGTCTCCACGCCGCCGAGACTCTCTGCAAATGGAATGAGCTTTGTATGTTTCAAAATATGCTTAGCCAGTTCCGGACTTTCCACTTCAAATGTAATCATTGAGCCAAATCCTCTCGCCTGGCTCTTACAGATATCGTAGCCCTTCGTTCCTTTTATTCCGGGATAATAAACTTTCTTTACGTCAGGTTCTTTTAAAAGAAATTCTACAATTGCTTCTGTATTTTCCTGTGATTTTTCCATTCTTACCGCCAAAGTCTTTATTCCTCTTAAAATCAACCAGCTGTCTACAGGTGAAAGACCAGAACCAACCGTTTTGATGATAAATCTCATTTTTTCTGATATTTCTTTTGAGTTCGTCACAACGAAACCAGCCAGTGTGTCATTATGACCACCTAAAAATTTTGTCCCACTATGAACAACTATATCTGCACCCAAGTCCAATGGATTTTGAAAATAGGGCGACAAAAATGTATTGTCTACAATAAGAAGCAGATTATGTTTTCTGGCAATTTCCGCTGTCTTTCTAATATCCGTAACGTTCATCATTGGATTTGTAGGAGTTTCAATATAAATCGCTTTTGTGTTATCCTGAATGTATTTTTCTATGTCTTCATCGCTGCAATTAATATGCGTAAATTGAATGCCATTCTTTTCATTTATATTGTTAAATAAACGTATGCTTCCTCCATACAAATCCAGATCTGTTATCAGATGATCTCCTGGTTTAAATATTTCCATTAAAGCTGTAATTGCTGCCATCCCACTTGAAAAAGCAAGCGCATCTATTCCATTTTCAAGCGATGCCACCACTTTTTCCAAATGCTCTCTTGTCGGATTTTGCAGTCTGGAATAATCAAATCCTGTGCTCTTTCCTATCTCCGGGTGCTCATACGTTGCAGTCTGAAAAATAGGAAAGCTTATTGCACCTGTATTTTCTACTGATTTTTCATCCTTGTCACCATATATACATTTTGTTTTTATATTTAATTTCAAGAACTTCTCCTCCTTTTTGGATAATTTATCGCCTATATTACTATTTTAATGTTAATTTCTATTCCGTAAAATTCATAAAAATTATTCTCAATGATAACTTTTTCTTATAAGAATTTTTCAGTTATATACTCTTAGCATCCACAACTATAAATTGTCCCGAAGAAACTCCTCATCTTCTATCTTTTTAATCAATAAAAAAGCCCGGGACTCTTTCCCAGGCAATCATGTAAATAATATGATTAATTTCAAGTGTACAACAAATGGTCCATACACCCTGCCATATTATCTGCCTGGGAGAATAGTATCCAACACATACACATATTTATTTCCGTATTAAAAGTATGTCTGCTCATTTGTCCTGCTCCTTCTATAGTCATATTATGTCAAAATGACACTGGAGGGATTCGAACCCTCAACTTCGGTTTTGCAAACCTATGCCCTACCGGCGGCCACAGCGTCAGAAATATAGCCCGAACCAGCAGGGTTTTCCACCCTGCAGATTCAGATACAGTAATCGCTCCATCCACCCTCATCGGCGGTCGTGCAGCTATTGCGAATCATAAGTTTTCCTTCCAGTTCCGTACGCACAACACTTTTATGTCCACCGCGCATACGGTCGATCAACAGGTATAACGCAAATTTTCCCATCTCTTCTTTCGGAAGCGCCACCGTAGTCAGCATCGGGCGGGTATACTGTGCCTCCTCGATATCATCACTTGCTATGATGGAAGGGACATAGTAGCGATTTTTGTTGGTGCCAAGATATTTTAACATCCCGATGGCAGTAATATCATTTGCGCAATAAATTCCCGTCGGCCGATCCTCCGACTGCAGAAATCTCTGCATTGCTGCATATCCTTCCGCCTCGGTCTGTCCCGTCTGGATAATATATGCAGCTTCCGGTTCCATATCGTACTTATGTAAAGCTTCCAGATAACCACGGTAACGTGCTTCGTTATAGCAGTCTCCCACATATCCGATGCTGCGATGGCCCAATGAAATCAGATATTCCACTGCCATCATGGCAACTTTCTGTCCATCACACAGCACCTCATCCACTTCATAATTGGTCGAATTCCGATTGACTGATACCACACTTTTGAATTTGCGGTTCAGCTTTTTCAATGCATCTTTATTACATTTTCCAATAATGATCAAACCATCACATTTCTGATCCGTCTCCCCATACATTCCATCAATCACACGGTCGAGATTCTCCTGCCGGCATTTTTTATCATTGGAAAAAAGCGGCATATACCATACCTTCGTCAGTATAGCAACCTGCTTATGTATTTCACTTTCAATTACCCGTAAAAGTTCATTAAAGAAAGGATCTGTGGTTGCTTTTTCCATTCTTGTCATCAGGACACCAACATAATAGATCTTCTCTTCCTTATTTTCCGTACCCATCTTCAGATTACGTGCTGCCTTGTTCGGGGTATAATTCAGATCAATTGCTGCCTTCCATATTTTGTCGCGTACCTGCGGAGAGGAACATTTGTAATTCGGATTGTTCAGCACACGGGAAACCGTAGCCACAGAAACTCCTGCTTTTTCTGCTATTTTCTTTATTGACATTATGCAACCTCTCCTTTTCTGGCACCGCTTTTCAAACAGCGTCTTTATATCCTAGTAGTATAGTACGTTTAATATGAATTAAAGT
>URYB01000155.1 GCA_900552085.1 uncultured Lachnobacterium sp. | reverse complement strand
ATGCCATGGTACGGGGTGCATCACTCTATCATAAGGCTACCTTTGCAATGGATCGTGGTTACGATGACAACAAAATGTTCCTCAAATTAGATGAATTGAAACAGGATTACGTGATTCGGCTGAAATCCAACCGAAAATTGCTTTACCATAATAAATGGACTCCTGCTGCCGAACTCCGTAACCGGCGCAAAGGCAAGGTTAAAACTAATGTATTTTACAGAGGAAAGAACCATGAAGCCTATCTGTCACATGTCAAAGTGCAGATTACTGCATCCAGAAAAGATATTTATCTGGTGCTTGTTTATGGCATTACCGAACATCCAATGATGCTTGCCACCAACAAGGAAATCAAATCCAAAGATGATGTGATCAAAGTGGCAAAAGTTTATTTTTCCAGATGGAAAATTGAAGAATATTTCCGCTGTAAAAAGCAGATGTTCCAGTTTGAAAACTTCCGTGTTCGAAAACTTCGGGCAATCAATGCACTTAACTTTTACATTACTCTGTGCATGGCATTTCTGGCTATGATATCCATGGAATCCGAAACAAGTGCACTAAAGGTTGCAATCATAAAAACAGCAGATCCTGTAAAGGAAAAAGTTTTCTTCTGCTATTACCGGCTGGCAAAAGATATCTCCGGCATACTGTCGTATGCAAAAGAAGGCGTCAGGCTATGGTTCCGGACAAAACGTCCCACATACCGTCAACTCTGCCTTAAGCTGGCTGTTTAAATAGATAAACGAATACTTCTCCCAAGGCCCGATTCCGGTGGGGCTTATTAAAGTGCCTCTCATCACAGAACTGCCATTCTTAATCTTTCAAAAAAATGGCAGAATAGTACTTTGGAAAGATTTAACCTTTTCAAAATTACATTTTGCGGAAACTCAAGTGGCAAATGTGCTTGATTTTATCTCCTGTCTGCTCCATACTGAAAATATCAACCGACAGGAGGCGTACAATGGATCCAAAGTTTATAGAGGAACTCAGGCAAAAATATATCAAAAATCCTCCAGAAGGCATGACTGCAAAATTAGTTAGAAATATGACTGATTCTGATTTGCTTGACATGCATTACTTCCTTACCGAGGATGATGACCTTGATAACGACGAATTTGAAGAAGGTTTTTACATCTTCTAACAGCATTCGCCTTATTTGCGTGCCCGCCTTGTGCGGGCTATTTTATTCAAGATTCCTCCGCCAGGAGGAATTTCCTATTAAAAAATTGAGCCGTAATATTACGACTCAACTTTTATATAAAAGACTTCTTCCTTATTCCAATTTCAATACACTTCCGCCGAAGCTGACGTTGCCAGTCCACCCTCACTGGTCTCCTTGAGGCAGGTCGGCATTTGATTTCCGATACGACGCATACTGTCAATGACATCATCCGGTGTAATGGCACTACGAATACCTGCGAGCGCGAGCTGCGCAGAAGTCACTGCATTGACCGCTCCATACGAATTCCGTTTGATGCAAGGCACTTCTACAAGGCCTCCCACCGGATCACAGACAAGTCCCAGCATATTCTTTAATGACAACGCGGCTGCATGCATCACGGTCTGTGGATCCGCTCCCTGTAAATAAGCAAGTGCACCTGCACTCATTGCGGCCGCCGAACCAATCTCTGCCTGGCATCCACCTGCTGCGCCTGCAATAAAAGCATTCTCTGCGATTACTTTTCCAATTCCCGCTGCTACATACAATGCCTGCACCATCTGTTCTTCTGTCGTTGCAAACTGTTCCTCGTAGCTTAAAAGAACCGCCGGCAGAACACCACAGGAACCCGCCGTCGGAGCTGCCACAATTCTTCTCATACACGCATTGGATTCGCCCATTTTGATTGCTTTTTCCATGACAAGACCAACAAAAGCACCGCAGATATTTTTTCCGGATGCATTGTATTCATGCAGTTTTTCTCCATCACCACCGGCACGTCCGCTGGCCGACCGCAAATTGCCATTGTAAGAGGTATCTGCATATTTCATTGCCTCATACATCTGATGCATTTTCTCATAAGACTGCTCACTGGTACGCTCACTGGCATCCATGTCTTCCTGCTGCACAATCTGCCATATTTTTTTCTTCTGCTGTACTGCCAGATCCTGTAATTCCTGTAATGTATGATATTCTGTCATGAACACTCTCCTTACCTGCTACACGCCCTCAAAATATGTCACTTTCATTACGCCCTCTACATGGGAAAGCCAGGCTATTCCATCCTCCGGAATCGGCTGATCACATTCCACAACCATAACAGCCATCTGTCCCTTTGCCGAACGGTACAGCTGCATGGTTGCAATGTTCACACTCTTGTGCGCAAGCATAGACGTTACTTCCGATACATGTCCCGGCTGATCCAGATTGTGAACAATCAGCGTCGGATGCTCTCCGGAGAAATTTGTGTTAATTCCATCGATTTTATCAATATTGATACGGGAACCGCCAATGGAAGACACCTGTACCTCAATGGATTTTTCTCCTGCACCCTCTAACCGGATAACAGCTGTATTCGGGTGGGCATCCTCCAGACGCGCTTCACCAAATACAATTTCGATTCCCCGTTTCTGTGCGATTTCAAAGCTGTCAGCAATCTCATAATCATCCGGCTGCATACCAAGAAGTCCTGCCACAATCGCTTTCTTTGTACCGTGTCCCTCTCCTGTTGCAAGAAAAGAACCATATAACAGTATCTCTGCTTTCTTTATGGGTTCTCCCAGTAATTTTCCGGCTACATATCCCATGCGAACAGCCCCTGCTGTGTGGGAACTCGAAGGACCTACCATAATCGGGCCAACAATATCAAATAAATCCAATGTGTGCCTCCTTTTATCTTCCGACAAATTTCTTACAAGTACTTCTGTTCAAACTCCCCAATCTGCATCGGTTTTCCGAAATAATACCCCTGGATCATGCCAATGTTCATCTGCTGTACCACATCAAGCTGCTGATCAGTCTCCACACCTTCCACACAGACACGAACGCCAATGGCGCGGGCTAATTCTGCGACCATTTTGACAAATGCGTCAGAAAAATCATCTTCTCCGAGATGTTCAATAAAACAGCGGTCGATCTTGATCACATCGATTGGCATCTCCCGGATATGATTCAACGAAGAATATCCGGTTCCAAAATCATCCAATGCCACTTTTACCCCAAGACTCTTGATTTCGCTGAGAATCTTTTTCATGCGAACCATGTCATTGATGGCAAGACTCTCTGTCACTTCAAGTGTAAGATTCGCCGGATTGATATGTGAATCTTCAATCGCGGATTTAATTTTCTTTACAATATCATTCTGCAGCAACTGCACAACCGACAAATTCACATTGACCTTGTAATCCGGATGTCCCATGTCGTTCCAGTATTTGCAGCGTTTCACCGCCTGCCGTAACACATACTCTCCAATTGGATTGATCAGTCCCAGATACTCTGCAAGTGGAATAAAATCATTCGGACTGACGAATCCCATCACACTGGAATTCCAACGTACAAGTGCCTCTGCTCCACAGCAGGCATTTTTTTGATCTTTGGTATCGATGATTGGCTGATAATACACTTCAAATTCACTGCATTCATTCATAGCCGCTGTACGCATATTTTTCTCCAGATCAAGTCTGTGGCTTGCGGAAGCTGCGTCGGTATCATTGTAATATTCGATGCGGTTTTTCCCACGCCTTTTTGCGCGCATGAGTGCCATATCCGCTTTACGGATCAGTTCATCCACCGTAGTTCCATCCTCCGGAAAACATGCAATTCCCATACTCATGGTGCAATAGTAGTCTTCCCCTTTTAAGAACCATGGCTTTGTAAAAATCGAAGTAATCTCCTCAATTACTGACTCCAGCTTATCAAATAGTCTGCCCGGTACAATGACAACAAATTCGTCACCACCGGTACGATAACAGGTATCTGTCACGCCCGAAACACGCTGCAAGCTATGGGAAATCGCCTTTAACAAAACATCGCCATACTGATGTCCCAGTCCATCATTGATGTGTTTAAAATCATCCAGATTCAGATAGAGCAAGGCACCTTTTTGTCCTGAATTCTGCGCCTTCATCACATATTTTGCCAAATCCTGTTCACAGCGCATGCGGTTAAAAAGCCCGGTCAGGAAATCATTATTCGCCTGCTCCTCAATTTCTCTTTGATATACCTTTTTGTCCGTAATATCATATAATGTACAAAGACTGACCTTTCTGCCATCCACCCAGTCAATTTCTGTCTTATAGGCATCCAGCCAGCGATCTTCTTCCACCGAATAGATTTCCTCAAAATATTGCCGGCGTCCTGCTTCCTGTTCCGAAAAAATGAGTTCGTCCAGTTTTCCCGCTGCAATCGTCTTTGCAAAGAAATCTTTGAATTTTTTATTTGTATATAGAAGTGTTCTGTTTTTTGTATCAGAAACATAGATTCCACTTCCCGTATTTTCCAGGATAGATTCTAAAGAAGCATAAGAACTTGCAAGGGAATTCTTGGAAATCCGTTTTACCAGCACACTCTGTACCACACGTTTGACATCATTCATAAATTTGATATCTTCCATCTCCCAGGTACGGTTGTGGCTGTGTTCATAAAAGCCAAGATACATTACCACCTGTCCACCGGCTTCAATCGGCTGAAATACCGCTGCGGTCATCTGGCATTCCTTCATAAGTGCCTCAAATACATCCGGCATCATTGCATCAGAAGAAATAACATATGGTTTTCCGTCAAAAAATGGTAAGCCCTCTCTTTTACAGTTGGACATTTTCCATAATACGGATGCATTCTCCTCAGTGACATACTCACAGACACCCTCGATCAAAAGAGTCTCAATATTCTCACGAATCAGGAAACCTCCTGTAATCTGCAGACATTCGCATGTCTCTTTCAGCACATTCTCAACAAGATTTGCAAATGCATCATCTGACTCAAGCATTTGAATCACTTCCGTCATCGCCTGCAGACGATGCAGCTGATGTTGCATCGCATTCTCAGAATTCTGGCTTTTTTTCATTGCAGTCTGCGCAATGAGCTGATTGATCTTCACTTCGAACAATTGTGCAGAAAGCAACGACAAAAATTCAACGGATGCGTAAAAATGCGCCTCTGTTGTCAGCATCATTCCCTCAGGGATGTTGCTTTGTGCTGTAATTTTATCCTCAAGCAAACCGATGATCACCCAGATTACCTGTGTTTTTCCTTCGATTCGTGTAGAAATTGCACATACTTTCACATAATCCTGTGCGGCTGGATATTCCACCATCGTTTCAATCTGTTCATTTTCAATTTCAGATACCAACTGCATATATACCGATTCATTCACAAGGGAATGGACATATTCCAGTTCTTCTTTCGATCCATAGGCTTTTGTAATGACGCCTTCTTTCTGTCCCAGGCAGACCACATACAAATTATTGGAATAACAGAACTGATCCTGCAATTCCTGTAGCATCTTTGTATCAATCAACCCGTTTTCCAGATTATCATCTCCCTGTGGCAGTTCCAGCCCGAGTGCATTTGTAATTGCCATAATTTACCTCTTTACCCCAATGACCAATAAATAAAATCCTGTCTTTGTCTGCATACATGTTTCCTGCAATAAGTGTAACTGACTGTGCAGACGAATCTGCTTTTTCACAAATCCAAGCTCCTGTGTATACATGATAATAACTGCTTCTTTTTGCAATATTTCCAAAGCCTTATTAAAAAACTGTGTGTACAGATGATCCAGTTCTTCCTTTGTCATTCTGCCACGAACCGGCATATTCGTAATGATCTCGTCAAACTTATATTCATGCCGGAAATCAAAGAAATCCCTGTGAATAAAATGAATCAGTTCTCCTGCCGCCGATGCATTTTCTCTCGCCTTATCAATCGCCTCTCCGAAAATATCGGTGCCGTACTTTTCTCTTGCCGGTACACGGATATCGCGCTCGATCAGCATCGTTCCCACTCCACAAAACGGGTCCATGATCTGTGCATCCTCTTTCAGATAAGGTGCTGCCAGCTCCATGATAAGTGCCGCTGTAGATGGATGAATAGAGGCGGAGATTGCATGCTTCCGATACTGAAATCTCTGATCTTCCAGTGTATAAAATTTCAGACATGGGAAAAATTTTCCCTCCCGGTTTGCGATCAGCCGAAGTTCCACTTCATAATCACTCGCAGAATTGATCAGCGCTCCCCCGGAAAGTTCCTCTAATTTTGCGCCAAGTTTTCTTGTAAAAGTGCTGCGTTCCTCCAGTGTCATGTTCGACTTGCACTCGACACGGAAATAAAACGGCGCATCTTCTTTGTGATATTTTCTGCACAACGCAAGCATCGGCTCCCAGACATTCCGTGCTGCGACTTCCGGCTTGGGTTCGATCAGTGCCTGTACCGGCACCGGAAAAAGCACATCACGGAACACACGAACGAGCAT